>CAMYJJ010000286.1 GCA_947258735.1 Thermodesulfovibrionia bacterium
GATTCCTCGCGATTTGAGGTGTGGAAAAAGAAATCGCAGGTAACGCTGACCCCCACTGAATTTAAATTGCTGCAGTGCTTTGCAGACCATCCCGGTCAGGTGTTCACCAGACTTCAACTGGTCAATGTTATTCTTGGCTATGACTTTGAAGGGTATGACAGGACCATTGATGCCCATATAAAAAATATCCGCCACAAAATCGAAGACAACCAGAGAAAGCCCACGTATCTGAAAACGGTCTATGGCGTGGGGTATAAGTTTATCGGCCAGCCTGATGAGGACTAAACTATTTCTGGCATTCATTTTCATAATTGTTCTTGCCCTGTTTTCCAATATTATCTTTGAAAAACTGATCATTGATGATTTTAACGACTTTGTCCGGGGACATGAAGAAGACAATATCTATTGGATCATGGCTTCTGTCGAGGGCTGTTACAATGTCCAGGACTGGGACATATCAATGCTGAAAGAGGCGCTTCACTGGGGCCTGATGCTCGGACTTGAGACGTATGTAGAAGACAGTGACGGTCAGCGGGTCCTTTCTTCATCTGATGTATTGTCAGATATGAACCCGAACATGATGGAGAGAATGACATCTTTTTTGAATCTCTCCTCTGTAAATGGAGAATTCATCTGGTATCCATTATTTCTCAAGGGACAGGAAATCGGAAAATTACATGTGAGGCCTATTGAGAGGTTCGGGTCAATCCCGCTGAAAGAGGAAATATTCAGAAGCAGGGGCAGGGAGTTTCTGATTATTACGTTTCTGATCGCCGGTGGTGGTGCCCTGCTGATGTCAATCCTGTTTACCGTCTACCTGTCCAGACCGATCAGGCGTTTAAAAGTGTCTGCAGAAAAAATTGCCAGCGGTGATTTTTCTGTATATGAACCTGTGGCACATAAAAAGAAGAAAGATGAACTGGACAGGCTGACAGAGAGTTTTAATTACATGGCAGAGGCCCTCAGGCGTGAAGATGCCCTGAGAAAGCATCTCACATCAAATATTGCCCATGAACTCCGCACGCCACTGACGATTATAAAAGGAAATCTGGAAGCGATTGAGGACGGGGTCATCTCTGATCCGAAGACAGTGATAGACAGTATCAGGACGGAAATAGAGAGACTGGTTTCACTCATAGAGGGAATTGAGGACCTCACAAGGGCTGAGGCGAGTTTTTTTAAGCGGGGCGATCAGGAGGATATAAACCTGAAAGAATTTATCCGGTCTGTAACGGAGAGTATGAGCAGCATGATTCATGAAAAGGGTCTATATCTGAAGACAGAGGGTCCGGACATGAATGTTAAGACAGACCCTGAGAAGCTGCATATAATTTTAAAAAACCTGATTACGAATTCTGTTAAATGTACAGAAACAGGGGGAATAACCGTCAGCTGGGGAAAATCAGGGAACGAAGACCGGGACGGGTATTTTCTTGCTGTAATGGATAGTGGAAAAGGTATGGAAGAAAAGGAAATTCCGAAAATATTTGACAGGTTCTACAAAGGCCGGGACTCTGATGGCAAGGGACTGGGTCTTGCAATTGTCAGGGAAATAGTGAATGCAATGGATGGAAAAATAGACGTAACAAGCGGCCATGAGCAGGGAACGGAAATCAGAATTACCCTTTAGGACAGAATAATGTGAATTTATGGGAGGTTATTCATATTTTCTTCATTATTCTTTATTAACGTATAGCATGTCATGATATTAAGATATGCACATACAGTAATGGTCGCTTCAATTATTTTGCTAATCACTGTGGAGACCGTTCAGGCATTCCGAACAGGCAAAACCATAACCCCTTATGGTGATGCGTGCACCCGCTGTTCCGATTACGGTACCTGCAAATATACCCTCAGTCATGAAGAGGCCAAAAAGGCAATGATGGATTATTATCATAAAAAAGGATTTGTTGTTGAACTCATTCATAAGAGGGGAAGGTTTATCAAGGCAAAAGTAAAAGATAAAAAAAATGTGGTAGATGTGATCATCTTTGACCGACGGACAGGAAGGTTAAGATCAATCTATTAGTGAATGACAATAAACCGTACGTATTAACTCAGGGAGAATTTTATGGGAAATAAAAAGAAACAGAAAGATCCAGAGGTCCAGAAAAAAAGCAGGTCCACGACGATGATTATCATTGCAGTTGCAGTTATTGCAATAGCTGCTCTCGCCATTTCCGGTAACCTGCCTTTTCTCAGTGGTACGAAAGATACAGGCAAATCCTTTAACCTCACCGGCAAAGAGACTCGGCCTGTTCTTGACCCGGCAATGTTTACCGGTCAAACACGTCTGGCCTATGCCGCGGCCAGGAAATATCCTGAGTTATTAAACGAGGTATACTGCTATTGCTATTGTGATCAGCCGCCATTTAAGCACGACTCCCTGCTAAGCTGTTTTACTGACAGACATGGAGCTGGTTGACAGCTCTGTCAAAAGGAGGCCTTGAGGGTCGCCCAGCTGCATGAACAGGGGAAATCAATAACAGAAATAAAAAGGGCAATTGATGAAGAGTTCGGTTCCTAGATGGTAAACGTTTAAGGCCGGGGCATGTTTTGCCCCGGCTTTTTTTATCTGCCTAGATAACAGGATAGCCCGGACTCTTCACAACACGCTCCTCGGAAAAAAATAACTAAAAAAAGGACTGCATAAAAGTAAAGTAAGCAGGTCTTTGCAGCTTGTTATTATGCATCAGAGTCGATCAAGGCTTGAATGAGCGACTTGAAATCATCACTTCCCCAATCCCTGTACCCCATGGCCGCTGTAACGAGGTTCCCCTGCCTGTTAATAAGGAATTTCATGGGAGTGGAGCTTACCCCGTATTGTGCGCTTACCTCTCCGTCGGAGTCCAGTAAATTTTTGTAGGTTAAGCCGTTTTTACGTACGGATTTTAATACGGCATCTCTGCTCTCCTTTATATCTATACCAAGAAGAACAAAGGGTGCATCCTTGAATTCATGGTGCAGACTCTCCAGGGAAGGCAACTCCTTCCTGCACCATGGTCACCAGGTGGCCCAGAAACTGAGAAGAATTACCTTCCCGCGATACTGACCCAGACTGACTTTTTCACCGTTTACTGATGCAAGCTCAAAGTCAGGCGCATTAACTACCTCGTTGAAAGCATAGAGGTTCATAGATGCGACCATATCGGCAATACTCGAGTCCGGTTTTACCCCGGTGGAAGAACTTTCCTTATCTGTTATATCTGTCTTGTCCATCTGGCATGAAAACGATCCTGCCATCAGAACAGACAATAAGAGGGTAATACATAGCTGTTTTTTCAAGTGATTCACATTGTATGAGAATAGTTCCATCTATTTTATAGGAAAGAGAAAAAAAATAGAAATATTGCAATGCTGTCCCGGATTCGATATGAATGTAGTGTAGGCAGTCAAATAAACGTCTCCTCTATTTATAGACTGTCTTCATAATGAATTCATAGTTTATTCATTATTTCTTCAAATATATTACATAGTCTATATACAGAATTTAATATAGTCCTGCCTGAATTGAAAGGAGGGAGCGCGCGCAGGATAAGGTTTGATGATAAAACAGAGCACAGTAACTCAGCACTATTTGCATTAACATTTATTTGAAGGAGAAAACATGAAAAGGACATTGATTGGATCAGCTGTTGCGATAATATTTATGGTAACTGCACTGGCGTATGCACATGGACCCGGCAATGACGGCAGGGGCGGAGAACATATGAAGGGAAATGGATACGGGGGACACATGATGAACAGGGGACATGACGGACACATGATGGGTCACGGATATGGCGGGCACATGATGGAAAGCGATGGAAAGGGGTCCGAGGAAAAACAGAAATTCCTGGATGAAACAAGTGAAATCAGAAAAGAGCTGCACAATAAAAGATTTGATTACATGGAAATGAGCCGCAAGTCTGATACATCTGATGAGACGCTGG
>CAMYJJ010000287.1 GCA_947258735.1 Thermodesulfovibrionia bacterium
GTCCCATAACAATATGAATGACGCTGTTTAATTCCGGCGTTCGATTTCCGTTATCCATTATCCTTCGTTTGATCTAACATTGTTGTCATGCCGTCTTGCCTGCCTGCCGGTAGGCAGGTCCGGAAATCTTTCTCTCGTTCGTCGTTCGGTATTGTGATCCGCCGTTTAATGTTCGTCCATATAACCCTACTCCTTTTATCCCCTAACCTGTTACCTATAGCCAGTCATTCTTTTGAAATTAATCCCTCCCCCTTTTATGTTATTTTATTAGGTAAACATTTGTACGTACATGCGTAAAATATTTAACTAATGAAACAGATTAAAATATGTCCTGACTGTGCAACTGAATATTTCGCTCACATCAGCCAGTGCGCAGACTGCAATACTGACCTTCTTACTCCTGAAGACAACGAGAAGATACAGAACAACAGACAGCAGTGCAGGGATAAGGCGCTGGAGAACCCTGTGACAGTGAGAGAAGGAGAGCTCGGCTGGATGGATGAGCTCTTTAACGTTCTCATCGATTCAGATATACCATGTGTTCTTACATCTGATGCGGCATGCAACAAAAGCTGCTGCGGAGGATCGTTTCAGCTATTAGTCTCAGAAAAGGATGGTGAGAGGGCAAAGGAACGTATCGAAGAATATTACGCTGAGATCGACCCGGAACTGAGGGCATCAAACGAAATGATGAACCAGGGAAAGTGTCCTGCCTGCGGACACGCTGTCGGCCCTGACACGGCAGAGTGTCCAGATTGCGGGCTCATTCTGATAATTACTGATTAAACCGTTATGAAGTATTCTTTATTCAGGGAGAAATAATGCTGAAGACAAATGAGAGTAAAATAATCGAGTTTCTGTTACAGTGCAGGCCCGGACCACCCAAGACAAGCGGTAACTGGGGAGTTGATCATGAAGGTGAACCGTTTATCCTTCCCGCCATTGGGGGGATAACCATAAACGTCCAGGTGGGTGATCCTGCATTTGGATGGGCCGGTGACCATATTGAGCCGGGCGTGAGCTGTATCGTCAATTCATCAAAACCCTTTGACCAGCCCAACCTCTCGCTTCAGATGTTTTCATGTGTGGGGAATAAGGCAAAGGTTATTTCCGGAAATGCAAAAGGATCTCCTGGTCATGTCATTGGTCATCATGGCGGGTCCGAGCATCTTGTTGTGGAATTCCCGAAAAAGATAAAAGAAAAACTCACGTACGATGACAAGATCATGATACATGCCAGGGGACAGGGGCTTAAGCTTATTGATTACCCTGATATCATGCTCTACAATCTTGATCCCTCTCTGCTGAAGAAAATCGGCATCAGGAAATCGGGAAGGAACATGCTGGAAGTGCCTGTCACTACCATTGTTCCTTCATCATGTATGGGATCAGGGATTGGAGCCAGTCATGTGGCAAAAGGTGATTATGATATCATGACCAGCGATCATGATACCGTAAAGAAATATAAGCTCGATAAAATACGGTTTGGGGATTTTGTTGCCCTTATGGACCATGACAACAGGTTTGGCAGGGCATATCGTAAAGGGGCGGTGACGATCGGTATTGTCGTGCACAGTAACTGTTTAAAAGCAGGGCATGGACCTGGAGTAACCACTATCATGACCTGCAGGAGTTCCCTGATTAAACCTGTCATTCAGAGAAAGGCCAATATTGCGGACATCATGAAAATTGGCACAGGAGCAGGGAAGAAATAGAGCATTATAGTATTAGTTGAGAAACACACTTAAAGTGTCATTCTGAATTTATTTCAGAATCTCAACGTTCCAATATACTGCATAAAAATGAGATCCTGAATCAAGCCTGCCTGCTGGTAGGCAGGTTCAGGATGACAAGCACTTCACCGTCTGATTCAGCTACCTCTCCTGGGGAAAAAACAAATCCTTCCCTAAGCTCTGCATTATTTTAATGTATGCTCAATATAAGACGTCATACGTATTACCCCTCAGGCAGGGGGCAGGGGTTTCTTATGTTCTGTGTCCTCAAAAGTATAAATTTCAAGAAGTGACAGACAAAGCGCTGTAATCAGGGGGCCCAGAATAAATCCAAGAAAACCGAAAAACTTCATGCCTCCCAGAACACTGAAGAAAACAAGAAGTGTATGCAGTTTGGTCCGCCCTCCTATGACAATCGGTTTTATGATATTGTCAACACTGCTTATGATCAGCATGCCGTAAAGAAGAAGTCCTATCCCTTTGGCAATACTTCCGGACAGGAGAAGCATAATCCCGGCTGTCCCCCAGATGGTAAAACATCCGAAAAGAGGCACGAGCGAGAAAATGGCCATTGCAGTACCCCAAAATACGGGTGATGGAAGACCAAAAGACAGGAACGCCACGCCGCCAAGAGTCCCCTGGACCACACCTACTGCCAGTCCGCCGTAAATGGCAGCGATGACCATCTCCTTCACCCTCTCTTCAAGTCTGTCCTTTTGTGATTCAGAAAAAGGGAGGAGTCGCTTAATATACGTTGCGAGAACATTCCCGTCTTTCAGGAAGTAGAACGTGGTAATGCACATGATGATAAAATTGATTATGAGCACCACTGCATTTTTGAATATACCTGATACATGCTCTGCAATGGTTTTTCCGATAGACTTCAATGTATTGACAGCGCTCTGCTCCAGGTTAAAGTCTTTAAACATCTCAAGTTCGCTGATCCTTTCAAAGATTCCTGCGAACCTCGGATTGGACTGGATCTTCCCTATTGTCTCAAAACCTTTACCTTCAATAGTACGGTAAATGTCAGTAATATCTGTTACCAGTGATCCGACAATAAAAGAAAAGGGCCCGAGGATAATTACCAGAATGACGATTAGTGTTACAAGAGAGGAGGCCCACGGTCTTTTCAGAAACCTCATCATAAGACGGTAAAAAGGATAAAACGTAATGCTCAGGACCATGGACCATGCTATTGTCAATAGAAACGGGCTCAACACCTGGTAGAAAAGATAAAACAGCACCAGGATGATCGCCAGGGATATCGTTTTATATAACCATTCAGCTTTCATATTGCATCACACTTTAGAATATTGTATCAGCTTTTATAAAATATATGATAACGATGCTGTGAAGAATCGATTAAACCGTTACCTTAAGATCCTTCCGGGCAACTCCCCTGTTGGCTCTCCGGCAAGCAGTACCTGGGTCCCATTAATAAAAACATGATGGATACCTTCCGGTTTCTGGAAGGGACGTGAATAGTCAGCTGTGTCCAGGACCGTATCGGGATCAAATACGGTTATATCGGCAAAATTACCCGGACTGATCACTCCGCGTCTTTCAAGGCGAAAGGTCTTTGCAGGTAAACCTGTCATCTTGTAGACAGCCTCTCCCTGTGACAAAACACCCAGCTCCTTTACATATCTGCCCAGTATTCTCGGAAAGCTGCCAAACCCCCTGGGATGGGGCTTCCCTGCAGATGTTATTCCGTTGAAGCTGCGGGCAGAGCTGTCAGAACCTATCATTGTATAGCTTTTTTTTAGAATCGATCTAAGATTGTTTTCATTCATCACAAAGTAAATCGCGCCGACCATTAACTCCTCATCGATGAGAAGATCATACAGACATGTCAGAGGAGGCTGGTGCATGCTCTCTGCTATGTCTGCCAGGCTCATCCCTTCCATCCACTTATTCCTGTCCCTGTGCACCGATGACACTAACACGTTTTGCCAGCATGCGGGATCGGGATGATGTCTGAGAATATCTTCTGAAAGACGTGAACGTTCATTTCTTAGTCTGTTCATCTCTTTCTTCCGTCCCCCTTCAAACGCCCATGACGGAAGCACTGCATCAAGGTCAGTACTTGATGCAATATAAGGATATCTGTCACAGGTTATGGTCGATCCTGTTTTCTGTGCCGTATCAATTAACCGGAATACCTGTTCAAGCTTATTCCAGTT
>CAMYJJ010000288.1 GCA_947258735.1 Thermodesulfovibrionia bacterium
TCTATCCGCACTATCCGCAGAAGATGCAGCCCTGTTTGCAGCTGATTCAGCTCTTGTAGCAGCTGCTTCTGCCCGGCCTGCTTCGCCGGCATAGGAAGATGCCCTGTCTGCTGAAGTTTTTGCGTCTCTTGCTGAGTCAGTGGCGCTTTCCAGCAGTGCTTTGTCTTCCGGCATCATCGTATACTTTGATGTACACCCGACCATAGCAACTGTGAACACAATCAGTAGAATGATGAATATTCTCATGTATGCCTCCTTTCTTTTTTTAATTAGATACATAAACATATTCTGCTTTGTTTTGCAAGTTTTTTTTAACCTTTTCAAAACTTTTTCATGTAAGAATTCAGAGTACGCGTCTCATCCGTCATTCCCGCGGTCTTTTGAGCGGCTCGATTCGACCGGCTACAGGACCTGGCTGGCGGAATAACAACCTTACTTGTTCCTGACATAATTTAGCAAACCTCCATCAACAATGATCTCCCTCTGTCTCTGTGACAGTCCATGCAATGCAGAATAGGTTTTGCCCGTCTTTTTATCAGTAAAGGTGATACTGTCGGACCCTTTTACTTCTTTTGCAACTGCAGGGAGATCGACCTCACTTCCCTCATCAAGAGCGTCATATACCTCTGGTTCCACTGTTAAGGGAAGAATACCGAAGTTTATCAGGTTGTCTTTATGGATACGCGCAAATGATTTGGCAAACACAGCCTTTATGCCGAGAAACATCGGAGCAAGGGCAGCATGCTCCCTGCTCGATCCCTGCCCATAATTCATTCCGCCCACAATTATACCGCCGCCTGATGCTTTGGCCCTTGATGCGAAGCCGCTGTCGACCTTTGAAAACACATACTCTGATATGGCCGGAATGTTTGATCTCAGGGGCAGTATCTTTGCGCCGGCAGGCATGATATCGTCAGTCGTAATATTGTCCCCGACTTTTAATATAACGCGCGAAGTGAAAGACTCTTCCAGTGCCTCATTAACAGGGAATGGCTTGATATTCGGACCTCTTTCCACAACAACGTTTTCAGGCTCTGCTGAAGGCGGGACAATCATGGAATCATCAATTATATAGGTGTCCGGAAGAGGTATGACAACAGGTCCGGTCAACACTTCAGCAGGATCAGTAATTACTCCTGCAAGAGCAGATACTGCAGCCGTTGATGGACTGCACAGATAAGACTGGTCATTGGGAGTACCGCTCCTTCCCGGGAAATTTCTGTTAAAGGTCCTTAACGTCACTGACCCGGTTGGAGGCGCCTGCCCCATTCCGATACAGGGACCACATGCACTCTCAAGGATCCTGGCGCCGGCAGAGACAAGATCAGCAAGGGCGCCATTTTCTGATACCATCTGCAATGTCTGACGGGATCCGGGACTGACAGCAAGACTGACATCCGGATGTATTTTTTTTCCTTTCAGTATTGTTGCTGCAAGCATAAGGTCTGTAAATGATGAATTCACACAGCTCCCTATACATACCTGTTTAATGGGAGTCCCCTTGACTTCCCTTACCGTCTTGATGTTGTCAGGGCTGGAAGGCGCTGCTACAAGGGGAACAAGACTGTCCAGATCAATCTCAATCTGTTCGTCATATGCAGCATCACTGTCAGGTTTGAGTTCTACCCAGTCATCTTCGCGGCCCTGGGATTTTAAAAAGGCCAGCGTCTGCTCGTCAGATGGAAAGACTGATGACGTGGCACCCAGCTCGGCTCCCATATTTGTTATGGTCGCCCTTTCCAGCACGGTGAGGCCTTTAAGGGCCTCCCCTGTGTATTCAATGATTTTACTCACTCCCCCTTTTACGGTGAGCTGTCTGAGAACTTCAAGAATTATGTCCTTGGCGCTCACCCCTTTTTGCAATGATCCGGTGAGATGTACCTGCAGGATTTGCGGCATGACCAGCCAGAAAGGCTCGCCGGCCATGGCAAGCGCCACATTAAGCCCGCCCGCGCCAATGGCAAGCATTCCTGCTGCGCCTGCATTGGGTGTATGGCTGTCTGAACCAAGAAGGGTCTGTCCGGGTTTAGCAAAGCGCTCAAGGTGCACCTGATGACAGATTCCATTTCCGGGCCTGGAAAAGTATATGCCATACTTGCCTGCAATAGTCTGAAGAAAGCGATGGTCATCTGCATTTTCAAAACCGGACTGAAGTGTATTATGGTCCACATAACTGACCGATACCTTTGTCCGTACTTCAGGTATTCCCATTGCCTCAAATTCAAGGTAGGCCATTGTGCCGGTCGCGTCCTGCGTTAATGTCTGGTCAATGGATATGGCGACCTCTTCACCGGCCTTCATCGCACCTTCAACAAGATGCGATGATATAAGTTTCTGTGCTGCATTCATGTATAGTGTCCTCCGATTAATGTATCAGCATTCATACATGTGTCTCAATTGGATGTACGCTGCTCGAAATATTCCATTCTTTTATTTATCATGCCTTTGGTCTTCTGCATGATTTCTCTTTCACTTTTATGTGACAGTGTCTTAATTGCTTCATCAATCAGAAACCATCGTGCCTCGTCCACTTCATGGTCATGATTATCTGTACTGCCTCTTATGTATTTCATGAGGTATAAATGGACCGTCTTGTGGATTTTCACCATGTCTTCTTTTAAAAGATACCAGTATGATATGTGCCCGATTTTTTCAAGTATCTTTCCTGTAAGTCCTGTCTCCTCCCGAACTTCCCGAAGAGCTGTCTCCGGCGGTTCTTCCCCTTTATCAATTATTCCCTTGGGGATACACCACGATTTCTTTCCCCGTACTGCCACGAGCACCACTTCAATTCCCCTGTCAGTTAACCGGGATATGACCCCGCCCGATGATGTAAGTTTCTTTATTTCAGGCGGTCTGCTCATGAATATTATTTTTGAAACCAGGGGACAATGACTCTTACCGTGTCGTTGTACAGTACAAAAAATATGAGCAGCAGAAGCAGGGTCATCCCTACCTTGTTGGCGGCAATCATGATTTTTTCGCTTACAGGCCTGCCCCTGATCGCCTCGATTGCAAAGAACATAACATGCCCCCCGTCAAGGACCGGCACCGGCAAAAGGTTCAGTATGGCAAGGTTAATACTGATGATGGCGATAAAATTAAAATAGGTGAAGGCTCCCACTGACGCAGCTTTTGCAGCAGCATCCACGATGAGAATGGGGCCTCCTATCTGCTTTGCTGATACCGTTCCGGTAAACAACCTCACGATAACATCCAGAGTGAGAACACACCATTCATATACAGCCTGAATGCCCTTGAAGGGAGCAGAAAGAATACTGTCACTCTTGATAACTTTGGCATTGAATTTTTTTGATATCCCGATCCTGCCGACGGTCTCCTCTTCTCCCTGTTCATTCTGGACTTTTGTGGGTTCAGGTATGATTTTTACCTCTATCAGCCCATCATTTCTTTTCACTTCCAGTGAAAGTTCTTTTCCGGGATTTTTTGAAAAAATATCAGCCATTTCGTTCCAGTCCCGCACTGATTCGTCATTGATCGATACAATCGTATCATCCTTGATTAACCCCGCCTTCATGGCAGGTGAGTCTTCCATAACACTCTCGATGGTTGACGTAATGCTGTCCAGTTTGGGGATAGCTACGGGAAAGTCAGCACTCAGGAACACTACAAATATAATGTATGCGAGGACGAGATTGAAAAACGGTCCGGCCAGCACGATCGACGCCCTCTTCCAGACAGGCTGATTATTGAATGCCCTTGGTTTGTCCTCTTCTGCTATTTCTTCTCCCGGTTCTTCGCCCAAAGGTTTTACATACCCTCCCAAAGGGATTGCCGACAGCAGATATTCAGTCTCTCCCACTTTCCTGCCAAATATCTTTGGTCCAAATCCGAGTGAAAATTTAACAACCTTGACCCCCACAAGCTTGGCCAATAT
>CAMYJJ010000289.1 GCA_947258735.1 Thermodesulfovibrionia bacterium
TATATCCGTCTGTATTACGGCAGAGGCATCAGTGAAGGGAAAAAAATCATACGGAAGCACATCAAACAGGCATGTAACTGCCCGTCTCAAAAAACTCAGGAAGAAGTAGTACTATTGTTATTATCGTGAACGCTCTTTCCGTAAAACAGACGCTCCGGCATATTATATACGTATTTCTCCTGCTCTCCCATCTCATGGCGATACTGCTGATTATGTCCTGCGGCAGAAGGGGTGATCCTTTTCTGCCGTCACCTCATGATATATCAAAAGAGGATGAGCATTTAATTATTAAAGAAAAGAAAGCGACACAAGACCTTTCCGGCAGGGCGGCAGATGTTGAGGTTAAACGTCCTGATGCTCCGACCGGACTGTTTGCTGTTTTTACAGGTGAATCAGTTGTTCTTTCCTGGAATGACATTGAAGGGCAGGGAATAGTGTCTTACATGATATATCGTGATGATGGCAATGGTTTTGCAAAGTATGGAGAGACAGTGGTTCCCGCGTTTATTGATGAGAAGATCAAGATGAAATCAATGTACAGGTACAGGGTTACTGCAAAAGGAAAGTCAGAAAGTAAACAATCCATTGAAATAGAAATACGAACTGAGGACAGCAAATAAGATGAGAGACAAGATCCTGAAATCATTTAAGGACAGCATGACAGTTAAACAGAAATTTGTCGATGACTACATTGAGACTATTGTTGAAGTTTCAAAGCTTATTGCAGACACGCTCAACAACGGCAGCAAACTCCTGCTCTTTGGTAATGGAGGGAGCGCCTGTGATGCATCACATATTGCAGCTGAATTTATTAACCGATTTCAGCGGGAGCGTCCTGCGTTTCCTGCCATAGCCCTGAACACGGACATGGCTGTGATTACATCGATAGCAAATGATTATGACTATTCCACCATATTTGAGAGGCAGCTCAAGGCTCTGGCCCAGGAGGGTGATGTTGTTATCGCGATCAGTACCAGCGGAATTTCCCCCAGTGTGATAAAAGGGGTAGAAGCTGCCGCACGAAAGCGGCTGAAGGTTGTTGCTCTGACAGGTGAAAAAGGCGACAAGCTGGCTTCCATGTCTGATTATGTATTTGCCGTCCCATCACATGACACCGCCAGAATACAGGAGACCCATATTACTCTTGCTCATGTCCTTTGTCAGATGGTGGAAGAAATACTCTTTGAGTCACATAGGTAGAGGCACAGCCTTTTTAGAATCATTTGTACGTCGTTCTTGACCTGGTTTTGATATATCTTCGATTCCTTGCAGGCAAGTTCAAAGTGGCTCAACAGTGGTTCAACTGTTGATCAATTTTGAGCATATCATTATGTGAAAAATCATATTATGTATTTTCCTGATTAAGCAATGTTCGGTACAGCCCCTGAAAATGGAATATCAACTGCAGGAAATGCTAATATTGGCATATGAAAAAAATCTTTTTTATAGCCGTGCTGATTCTGTTATGGCCCTCTTTCTCCAGCGGAGACGCACGTGATCTTAAGCTCAGATCCAATCAACACCTTGACTTTGTCCGCATCGTTTTGGAAGGAAAAGCATCCATCATTGACAATGCCAATGTGTACCAGAGAGGAAAAGATGTCCTTGTGCGTTTTTCTACCTCCAACTTTGTGATCAGGGCAGAGAATGAAGTGGTTGCATACAAGCGGACAGATAGAAAAAGTGTTATATTTTCTCCCGGTGAATTCCGCGGTCTTAAGGTATTTACGTTACAAAACCCAAGCAGGCTCGTCATAGATGTACATTTAAAAGCAAAGGAACATACGTTCCGTCCTCTTGTGATACCAGAGGAGGAAGAGACAGCAGAGCTGCAAAAGAGCAAAACCGTTGTGATTGATCCGGGGCATGGAGGATATGAGGAAGGGATAAGGAAAGGTGATTATATAGAAAAAAACATTGCCCTTGATATAGCAAAAAAGCTCGGGGCCCTTATTAACAGGGGGGCATCGCGCGGGTATTTGACCAGAAAAAGTGACCGGTTCATGAGTCAAAAGGAAAGGATACAATATGTCAGGGACAAAGAGGCAGATGTTTATATAGGAGTGCATGTTGGTAATCACAGAAAAATGGTCCTGTATGTTCCCGTTATTACAGAACAGGTATCAGAAGTCGTACAACCCTATCTCAACATCAGGGGACAGAAAGAGTACATGGATAAGTCAGCCGGACTGGTCAGTGCCATCAAGGATGCCATACTGGATGATTTTGGAGATGATATGGTATCTGTCAGACCACTGCCTTACGGAATACTATCAAACATTGAGTCGGCAGCCATCATCGTGGAGCTGCCTTCATTTGATGAGGCCTCGTATGTTGAGGACCTCAAGGCCCGGATAGCAAACACAATCTATGAGGGATTTTATACATTTGAAGAAGAAGACAAAGGGTAAAAAGAAGACAAAAAAAAGGCGATGGCCGATTGTATTGCTGGTGTTGTGCGTCTATATAATCAGCTCAGGTGTAAGCTTTACATTGCTTAAGGATAAATTTGCATTTGAGTCCACGTTTATATCTGAAATTGAAGCCAGACAGGCATTGAGTAAACATAAGAAAAACCTGAAGCAGTCAGGCAGACTCTATGAAAACATGGGGAGCGCTCCTTCTGTGGAAAAAGGAGGGGTGAAGGGAAAGGAGAGGATGCTCGTGCTGGCAGAGGACACCATAAATACCTTGCTTGCACAATATGACGCGAGACTTCTTGATTTATATCTTGACAGGGAAGGGGTAATATACATGGACTTCAGTGATGATTTAAAAAAGAATTACCATATGGACATCTCCCAGGAATTGAACTTTCTGTCCAGTCTGTTTAATGGGATAAGATCCAGCGTTCCCCGGCTGAAAGCAATGAAGATACTTATTGAAGGCAAAGAACTTGAAAGCCTGGGAGGGCACATAGATATTTCAAAACCCATAGGAGCAGAGATTGCCGGATTTATCAGATGAAAGACCTATAGGCATGTTTGACTCAGGTGTTGGCGGACTCACGGTCATGAAAGAAGTGATGAAGCATCTCCCTATGGAGAACATGATATATCTTGGAGACACAGCTCGTGTTCCCTATGGGGTACGATCTGCTGAAACAGTATCGAGATATTCATGTGAAAATGCTGAATTTCTTTCATCAAAGGGAATCAAGGCCCTTGTTGTGGCCTGTAACACATCATCAGCCATAAGTCTGGATATGCTTCGCGCAGAATTCTCCATACCTGTAATCGGTGTTGTTGAACCGGGTGCCCGGGCAGCCGTGCAAAGAGCAGGTTCGGAAAGCGTGGCTGTTATCGGCACAGAAACGACAATCAACAGCGGATCATATGAACGTGCTATCAAGGCGATTAACCAATCTGTGAGAGTTTCGGGTATTGCCTGTCCCCTGTTTGTCCCCCTGATTGAAGAAGGGTGGCTTCATGGTCAAATTGTACATCTCACAGCGAAGAAATATCTTGCACCCATAATAGATGATGGCGCCGGGGTACTTGTCCTGGGGTGTACCCATTATCCAATGATAAAAAAGGTAATAGGAGACATCGTGGGTATTCCGCTTATTGATTCAGCGGTAGAAACCGCCAGGGAAGTCCATGCTGTTCTTGCTGATAACGGGCTGCTTCGCCGGAATGGACGTGAGCCGCTCATAGAGTTTTTTGTCACTGATTCTCCGGAGAAGTTTGTCAGCACCGGGGAGACGTTTCTTGAACACCCGATTAAAAGGATTTTAAAGGTGAAGCTGGCCAAATAAGATTTCACAGTGCATGAATAAATCATAGAGGAGAACGCGATGAGACCAGACGGCAGAAAATTTGATGAATTGAGAAATATTAACATCACCAGAGATTATCTTAAATCAGCAGAGGGCTCAGTCCTGATCGAGA
>CAMYJJ010000290.1 GCA_947258735.1 Thermodesulfovibrionia bacterium
TATCCTGCCGCCGGTGAATAAATCTCCGTCTCCTGTTCCCTCAATGTGAAGGGCATCATTAATACCTGCAATATGCAATCCGTGGTCAGGTATTTCTATTCCCATTCCAATGTTACCGTAGCTGTCGACGGTCATCTGGGCATATACATTGAAACAAAATGTCAAAAGACACATGGTCACCATTAAGATAGTTTTTTTCATTTTTTTCTCCTGTGCTTCGTAGTCTTCAGTTATAAATACCTCAACGTTATTCTTTTTAGAATTTAACCGGTATATCAAAAAGCAAGATCAATGCCATATCTTTTAATGTTGTTATACATAGAGTTAGATTGTTTTAAATTCCATTATTTTTTTTTGACAGCGCCAAAATGACATGGTTTTGTCAAAATTGTCCAAGCACATCCTCATTAATGCTTTTCGGCTTTTTATGATCATTACATAAGTCAGTTTATCAATGCACATAAGAAATAATGATCTTTTACTTAGAACGTACGTTTCATGAACTATCAAAGTTTTCATAACGGAATTATTCGGGTTCTTTTTTATGGCTTAAAAAGATTATCCAATGAATTGAGGCAGGTGTTCATTTGATAATAAGTCATGCCAACATTTATACTTTAAAGACATGATTTCGATCGTAATCCCCACATATAATGCAGAAAAATACATGCCCGCCCTCCTTGATTCTATTTTTCATAATAAAGTTGATGATATGGAAGTGGTGATTGTTGATGATTGTTCAACTGATGATACCGTAAGAATAACAAAGAGTTTTCCTGTCCGTGTTATACAACTGGAAAAGAACTCCGGCCCTGCAAAGGCACGGAACATAGGCGTGGAAGCAGCTAAAGGAGATATCATCTTCTTTCTGGATTCTGATGTGTTAGTAATGGAGGGTGCTATTAAAGAGGTTGAAGATTATTTTGTTCGCAATCCTTCGGCCAAATGTGTAATCGGCATCTGCTCAACTGAACCACTGAATAAAGGGTTTGTTTCAAAATATATGGCCATGTTTGAGTACATACACCTGATCGGGCAGGAGAATAACCAAGTGAGTGTATTTGCACCGAGGTGCGGTGCAGTGAAGAGAGACTTTTTTCTTGAGATCGGCAGTTATGATGAAAACTATAAAGGGGCAGACGTAGAAGACTTTGAACTGGCAAGAAGGATTAACAGGCATGCAGGTATCATCCTTAATCCTAAAATTATGGTCAAGCATCAGTTTGCCAATTTCAGGCAGGCTCTGAAAATATATTTCAGGCGCACGGTCATGTGGATACATCTTTTTTTCAAGGAAAAGCAGCTTGATAACGCAGGGCCTACGTCACCAAGCAATGGTCTGGCCGCCATAGCAGCTTTTTTCAGTTTTTTATCGCTTTTTTTTCTTCCCGTGACCGGTCTTGCAATCCCTGTTTTTATTGTTCTTATGGCTTTTTATTTGTTATTTAAACTGAAATGGTGGAATTTTATGAGGCACGAAGCAGGGCTGGTGTTTGCTGTTAAAGCATTGTTTCTTAATTACGTATTAGGAATAGAAATCATGGTCTCTGCCATTTATGGAGTTCTGTCGTATCCCTTCTCAGACAAGGAGGTCCTTCCCGGATAACATATGAATAAAAATCTTGTTGTTCTCGGTTATGCCAATGCCAGTCCCTTTCCTTATCACGCATGGACGCCCCTTGCCATACTTTCGCTCGGTTCCTATCTTGAAGAATATGGGATAGAGGTAGAATATTTTGATGAGCGCATTCATAAAAAAGAACGCTTCAAAGAACTTGTAAGCAGAAAGCCCCTTCTCGTGGGGCTTTCCACCATGACCTGCTTTCAGATAAAGAACACCCTGAGGCTTGCAAAGCTTGCCCGTTCAATAGATGCGAACATTCCACTGGTATGGGGAGGGACACATCCCTCGATGATGGCTGAACAGACCCTTGAGTCTGATCTGGTGGATTTTGTTGTAAAAGGTGAGGGCGAGCAGACCCTGCTTGAGCTGGTCATGTCATTGCAGAAAGACGAACATGAATTCAGTAATATTGACGGCCTTGGATGGAAAGACGGTTTAAGGATAACCCTGAATACGGACAGGGAGTTTCTTGACATAAATGACCTGCCATTTCCGTATGATGGCAAAGGCAGGGAGATCCTGCTGGAATATATCAGGCGTTCCGGTGACACACTTGAAAACATCGGATATGAATCATCAAGGGGGTGTCCCCATAAATGCGGATTCTGCTATAACGTTTATTTCCACAAAAACGTCTGCAGGGTGAAAACCGTTGAAAAGGTCAGATCAGAGCTGCAGAAACTGAAGGCCCTTGGGGTGAACAAGATGACGTTTTATGATGATACCTTTCTTGCCGGGAGGAAGGAGATGATGCAGAATATCCTGCCCCTTCTTAAGGAGATGGAATTCAAGTGGATCGCTAACATGAGAATTAATACCTTTAATGATGAACTGCTCAGGCAGTTCAAGGATAGCGGCTGTGTATATCTGTTCTTTGGTGTTGAGTCGCCTGATGATGATGTGTTGAAATTTATAAGAAAAGGGCAGAACAGACGAATGATCGATGAAGGGATAGAGACCGTTTCAAAAGGTGATATTCCGACACTTTATTCTCTGATAATAGGACTTCCGGGCGAGACAGAGGAACAGATGAACAGGACCCTTGATTTTGCAGATGAGATAAGGAGACGCCATCCCGGTGCTGAGGTCCCTATCCAGCCTTATGTCCCGTTGCCCGGCACAAAACTGTATGAAGAGGCCCTTAAGCACGGGTTTAAAGCCCCAACCCACCTTGAGGGCTGGAAAAACTTTACCAACGATGAAGTCAGAAATCCCTGGATAAAGAATCCGGGACTGTTACATGCTATTTATATTAACTCATTCATGGCGTTTCGGTATGAGAGATTTCTGAAAAATTTCTGGAGCAGTCTGATATTCGGTCCCCTGCATAAGCTGTCTCTCTGGCGATGGAAGCACAGGAACTTCAGCTTCTTTTTTGAGATTTATCTGTACCTCACCTACAAAAGGCTGGGCCGTTTCTTTATTATTCTTGAGAAGATGATAAAAGGTTAACAGCGAGATCGCCTTGTCATAAATTTTGCTTGTTATTAACTTGCTTATTCGTCATGCCGAATCTGCTGGCTGTATCACAGTAACGTAAAACGTGAATAATGTCATTCTGAATTCATTTCAGAATCTCGTCTTTTTAGCGCGGTGCAACTCAGGAGATCCTGAAACAAGTTCAGGATGACAAAACACAATAGTTCTTCTTCCAGCAAGCAGATTCGATTTTTATTATAATGTATGACTATGTCTACTATAACTATCCTCCCGGATTTATTAATTAACAAAATAGCTGCAGGTGAAGTCATTGAGAGGCCCGCTTCTGTAGTGAGAGAGCTGATTGACAATGCGATAGACGCAGGAGCAACGGACATCCATGTGCAGGTCCTTCATGGAGGGAAGAAATTAATAAAGGTCTCAGACAACGGAAAGGGAATGAACAGGGATGACGCCTCACTCTGTTTTGAAAGACATGCCACAAGCAAGATAAATTCCGAGGATGACCTTTTTGATATATCTACCCTGGGATTCAGGGGTGAGGCCCTGCCTGCGATAGCTTCTGTATCAAAAGTGACATTGAAGACATCGACGCTACATGATGAAGTTGGTGTGAACGTCGAGATCGGGACTGATCAGAAAAAGGAAATTTCAGATGCCCCGCCCCTGAAAGGAACAGAAGTTGAAATAAGAGATATTTTCTATAACACCCCGGCAAGACGAAAATTCTTAAAAACAAATCCAACCGAACTATCTCACATAATTGGAACTGTTGTACACAAGGCATTTGCTTATCCTGAA
>CAMYJJ010000291.1 GCA_947258735.1 Thermodesulfovibrionia bacterium
CGCGGCATGGACACATCCATGACAACAAGGTCAGGCTTCTCTTTTTCCGCCTTTTCGATCCCTTCCAGACCGTCATTGGCAGTAACCACTTCATACCCCTGCCTGCCAAGAATTTTCTTAAATGAATGGCAGACGCCCTTTTCATCATCAACAACAAGAATTTTATTCATTTGTTTTTGTTACTAGTTCCAAGTTACTAGTTACATGTCATTTGTTATTTGCTTTTTGTTATTTTTTACCTGTTACTCGTAACCCGTCACGCGTTACTCATCACTCATCACTCATTACTTGTTACTGTTTAATGGTTACCCGTCACACGTTACCCGTCACTTGTCACTGCCTTTCGGCAGTCTAACCGTAAACACCGTTCCCTTCCCTTTCTTACTGTTGAAGAACAGCTTGCCTCCATGTGAGTTCACAATATTATATGCGATTGACAGGCCAAGTCCGGTCCCTTCTTTTTTTGTAGTGAAAAAGGGATCAAATATTTTTGCATGCAGGTCCTGGTCTATACCGGTCCCTTTGTCCCAGATCATTACTTCCACAAAGCGGTCATCGGATTTGCCGGAGACCCTTATTTCCCCTCCCTCAGGCATTGAATCAACAGCATTAATGATCAGGTTCAGAAAGACATGTTCAAGAAGCGCCCTGTCAGCCCTGATCATGGGAAGGTCTTCCAGCATGTCTTTTTTAATACCTATGCCGGCATTCTCAATATCATACGTAGCCAGTGAAAGCACCCGGTCTATCAGCTGGTTGAGATCGGTCTCATCACATTTCAGTCCCTTCTGTTTCACAAAGCCCATAAAATTCGTAATGATCCCGTCCATTTTATCTAATTCTTTGCTGATTACCTCTGCATCTTCAGCTGTCATGTCAGGCTGTTCCCTGAAGGCCTGAAAAAGCATCTTTAATGTAGTAAGAGGGTTCTTCAGTTCATGGGCGAGGCCTGCTGAAATCTGGCCAATAGATGACAGCTTTTCTGCCTGCACAAGATGCGTATAGGTATACGCCTCCTCCATTTTCTCTTTGGCAGTCTTAAGCTGCATGGACAATGTATTGAAATTGCGGGCAAGGTAGCCTATCTCATCCTCTGATCTGACCTCTACTCTCTTACCAAACTCTCCCCGGCCGAGCACTTTTGTAAACTCAACAAACTTGTTCAGCGGACCGGTTATAAACAGGCTGAACACGTATGAAGCCACTATCCCGATCATAATGACCAGGATAATAATGGGAACAGTAAAATTGCGCATCTTCATCAGGGTATTTTTAAGGCTGTCTTCCCGGATGCCAATATGAAGTTCTGCCCCTGTCTCTTTAAACACACGTACCCCGACATCTCTGACGAATCCCTTTTCTGTTTCAAGGAGCTGGATATGCTGGCTCTTGTTCTCAAGCGGGTTCCATGTCAGAAGATCAGGGGGATATCCATTATTAAATGTATGTGCAAACAGGTTCCCGTCATTATCAAGGACAAAAATATATTCCAGGTCTTTCTCTTTCTCAAGAACATCGTCAAATGCCTTGGACGTCTGAAAATAGTCTTTCAAAAGAATATCATTTGCTATCCTGTCCGACAGGTTGCCGGCAATCGACAGGGCCTTTGTTTCAAGTTCTCCCCTCAACGCATTAATGGTCACTCCGCGAATCGACAAAAGAATAAAAAAAGATACACTGACAGCTACGGTGATCGTAAGGAGAGCAATCTTCATTCTAAGCTTCATTGTTCGATTAACCCGTATTTCTCTGAAAGAACTTTTACCCGGTTAAATTCAGTCTCATTAATTTCAGTAAATCCAAGGGGCATTTCTGTTTTGTCCCACTCAACAAGAATGTTTTTATGTTTTCCTGTTGGTTCAAACGCCAGAAGCGCTTCCTTTACTTCCCTGACTGTCTGCTTGTCAACCGCACTGTTGTAAGCGATCACACTGCTTGGAAAAGGCTCTGATGTTTTGATAATCCTGATCCTGCCTTCAGAGTGCAGTCGTGTTGCCAGCACATCCTGAATGCCGGCTGCATCACACTCTCCATTAATAACAGACATTGCAGCATTCAGATGAGAACCGGTATAAATATGCCTGCTCAGGCTATCAAGGGTAATGCCGTTGTCTTCAAGCATGTTGCGCGGTATAAGGTGGCCCTGTGTCGACATCTCAGACCCAAAGGCAAAACACTTCCCCCGTATGTCCTGTAAACTATCTATGCCCCTATTGTGTTTAGCGATAATCATGGTGCGATATGTTGTATCTCCTTCATGGTTAACACCGCTAACCAGATGATGAATACCGTATGTTTTCTTCCCGATAACAAAGCTCAGTGATCCGATCGCGGCAAAGTCTGTAATGCCTGTGCCCAGGTTATCAACTGTATCCGCATATTTCTCGGTAAATTTAATACGGAACCGCCTTCCTGTTTCCTGCTCAAGGTACTTAAGAAAAGGGGTATAAATGGTCACTTCCTCTTTAGGCCCGAGCCTCAGATCAAAACCAAACCAGAGTGTGTTCTGCCTGGGGAGTCTTGATTGCTCAGCATTATCTCCGGACCTTTTGGAAAGACTGACTTTCTTCGGTGTCTCTGATTCAGTACATCCGGCAGTCATAAGAATGGCAAGACAGAAAATAATCAGATATTTATTTATGAATCTGTTCATATATTGAACAATCGGCATTCTTTACCTGCCCCTTTACGCAACAATGCAGGTTGAGTTCTCATTATAACTGAACACCTTGTATGATTACTTATATATTAGGTTGTATCTAGAGGGTGAGCCGCTTGTCATTTTCAGGATCTCCGGATTCCTGACACAGCAGGAGTTGTCTGCCCATTATAGACTTTAATTGTGAGCTGTTTCATAAATCCATAACATGCCCCTTTCCCTTTTTTATCTTGTAGAAACAAAAGAAATTATCTAAAATGTAGCATCTTGAGTAGTCGGGGAGAATGTAAGAATTATAGGCAGAGGGAATAATTAAAGGCTCTAGTGAAAAAACGTGGCCGCTATCAAGGATCACACCTAACTGAAGCTCAGTATGAGCCGGGCTCACGCAACCGGGTACTGAAGAATAAACTGGGTGTCATAAGAAAGCGTGAGATGGACAGGGTTGAAAAACATGAACTTATCCGAACTCTTGAGCATACATATGAATTATTTGACAGTAAACACCGGTTCACAGTTTCTGATATAAGGAATATACATAAAATCTGGCTTGATAATGTATATGAATGGGCTGGGGAATATCGTCATGTTAATATTAGCAAGGGAGATTTTTCATTTGCTGCAGCAGATCAAATTCCGGCGTTAATGATAGAGTTTAAAAGAGTGCCTCTGCGTAAATTTACACCATGCAATTATGAGTCTCATGACAGGGTTGTAGAAGCTCTTGCAGTTGTTCACACAGAGCTGGTGTTAATTCACCCATTCCGTGAAGGTAATGGCAGAATTGCCCGTATCCTGGCAATTTTAATGGCAATTCAGGCTGGCTTGCCTCCATTGGATTTCAGGGGTGTAATTGGTAAGAAAAAGAAAGAATATATTACCGCTGTGCAGGCAGGTATGGATAGGAACTACAAACCAATGGAGAAGATATTTAAATACGTTATCCGTAGAACTCTTCGGATTCGCGGACAAGCAAGGTGAGCTTTTTCTCTGCGGATTTCGACAATTTCCGGTATTTCGTAAGAACGCCTTCAATTGCAGTTGATGATGAAACAGATTGGTAAGTCAGCTCCTTACGCAGTTCAGGGTCTTTGAGATAAGGGTTTATTTCTTTTAGTGATTTTTTCGTCATCCTTTATTTTAACATATCAATCTACTGTTATTTCCTCTGTAGCAGCCGGCTGGAACTGACTT
>CAMYJJ010000292.1 GCA_947258735.1 Thermodesulfovibrionia bacterium
TGAACTTAAGACTGTTATTTATGGCAAAGGCAAAGAGGTTGTTCTGAGTGAACTTGTTCCTTTGTAATGTGTTTCACATGGAGATAAACAAAGAATGACTAAAAAAGTTTTGAAATCGAGCGTATTAACCGGAAGATATATTTCCCTGGATAAGATCAAGACAGAAGGCCTTGATAAAATAATTGACGGAATCGATCAAAACTTTTTTAGTCATTCTTTATTTCATCAAATGTGATTCGAATGAATGTGAGATAGTTCTAAAATGAACAGGACAATTTTATTAATGAATGACAACATAAAAATAAATGGTCTGCGGTTGGGCGGAAAAGGACAGCATGGGTTCACTCTCATTGAAGTGCTTGTGAGTTTGACACTCCTGACAGTTGTGCTCGGTGCTGTCTACGGTTCCTTCTTCTCTGTGCAGCGGGCAATTGAACGTTTCGATAATGTGTCTGTCCGGTATCATGAGGCACGGACTACATTGGATATCATAAGACGTGAAGTTGAAGCGGCAATTTTGAAAAATCCCAGGCAGGAGGATACTCTTGACAGGGCGACATTTGAGGTAAAGGACAGGGATGTTTTTGGGAAAACCGTTTCTTCCATGGAGCTGACAGCGTTTTCTTTCAGGGGGACAGGAATGAGCGATGTATCATATTTTGTGCAGGAGAACAACAGAATGCTCACACTTATGAAAAAAGAGAAACCGCCTATTATCGAATCTGAAGGATATACAGTAGACCTTATTGAAGGCATAGAGAGCTTTACCGTAGAAGTCCTGTTTAACAATAAGTGGGTCAAGACATGGAACGCCTCAGATACACGCAAACTGCCTGCAGCTGTAAAAGTTACTGTTGAGTTTGAGGACAACGACCGGATTATCAAACTGTCAGAGTATGCAAGGCCCAGGATGGAGTTTAATTAGTAATGTCAGGAAGTAAGATAAAAGAAGCAGGACCTGCACTAATAAGGAACGAGTCATCTGTTTTAAATGACAAGGGTTCGGCACTTATTATTACCCTGCTTCTCATTACCATCCTTGTAGGCCTTGTTGTAAACTTTGTATATGAAGTATATATAGACTCCTCAGCTGTGTCGAACTGGAGCAATGCACAAAGGGCATCTTATATAGCAAAATCAGGGCAGACCATAGCTTCCAGTTTCATAAAGCAGATCCATAGTTATCCCAATACCACGATACAGGAAATTTCATTGCCTGTAGCAAGAGATTTCGGTTCAGGTGCGGCAATGGTGGTAACAGTTGAAGATGAAAATTCAAAACTTAACATCAATAAAATAACCGATGAATCAACATTGAACTCCTTGAAAAAGCTCTTTGAATACCTTAAGATTAATCCTGACATTGTATTGACTATTGCTGACTGGAGAGATCCGGACAGTGATCCACGATTACCGGATTCAGAGGATTCAGCAAAAAACGGGGAGCTATGGTCTGTAGATGAACTGAAGCTGATTAAAGGGATAGACAATGAGGTATTTGAAAAAATCATTCCGTATGTAACAGCAACGAGCAACTGGTTAAACTGGAAAATAAATATCAATACAGCAGAATTGCCGGTGCTGGTCAGTCTGGATAAAGACATGACGGGACCACTTGCAGAGAGAATGATTGATTTCAGAACAGACACACCTTTTGATGATGTAACACAAGTACAGAATATTTCAGGTTTGAAACAGATTGGGATAAATATAACCGGCAAATCCGGTGTCAGAAGTGACAGCTTCAGAGTAAGGACAAGAGCAACAGTGAATGATATAACAAGAATAATCGAAAGCATCATAGACACGAAGTCAAAGGTCTATTTCTGGAGAGAAGTATGACAAATGCGGTTTTCATAGACTGGATGGACAAGGAGCTTAATATCTATGAATTTAGCAGGTCAGGAAGTGATTATGAGCTTGCAGACACCCGTTCCGTGTCAATAGAGGATGAGCTGACATCTTTGCAGCTTCGGGAAATCTTTGAAGAGCAGCCTGATAATTTGTATGTCAGTCTGCCGCTTGATCTGCTGACGATAAGGGAACAGTCATTCCCTTT
This sequence comes from Thermodesulfovibrionia bacterium, assembly GCA_947258735.1. The sequence continues at coordinate 2,060 of CAMYJJ010000292.1, forward strand.
TTCTGATAAAGAGAAAATCAGGGACACCATAGCGTATGAGCTGGAAGGCATTCTGCTGGAAAGTATTGATTCATACTCGATTGACCATGTCATTACCGAAACATCTGATAACATCACGAAAGTGATGGCTGTCTGTCTGGAAAAGTCATCTTTGAAAGAAATAATTGGGACATTTTCAGATGCCGGACTTGATCCCAAGGTAATCACCTCTATCGATCTATGGTTATACAGCGGCAAAGGAGAGGACTTCCTTGGTAAACCGATTTATGACAGGAACCTAAGGGTAGAGACTGCACGGAAGGAGCTGGACAGTCCCTCCATTAATCTGAGGCAGGATGAGCTGTCCTACACAGGGGACGTTGAAAAATTCAGAAAAGGGCTGAGAGTGACTTCCATCCTGCTGCTTATATTACTCGTTCTGATTGGTGTTTTCTCAAGCATGAGGTTAATGGCTGCGAAAAAGGAGAACACAGAACTGTCAGGACAGATGCAGGCTTTATACAGGAACGTATTCCCGAATGAGAAAAAAGTAATTGATGTGGGGAGGCAGTTCAGGGGGAACTATAATACGCTGAAGAAAAAGAAGGAGGCACTGGCCGGGATATCTATGCTGGACATTCTCCTGGATGTGGCCCAGAAGAATAACAGGTCGGCAAGACTCCATGAATTGAATGCTGACGGTACGAACATTATCATTAAAGGAACAGCAGGTTCTTTTGAAGATGTGGAATCTATCAGGAACAGTTTCACAAATTCATTCAACAAGGTAAAAGTCACTGAATCCAGTACGGGCGCTGATAAAAAAGTGGATTTTACCATGCAGATGCTGGAGAAAAAACTATGAATGATATGGTGCGGAACATCTTGAAATTTGACAAAACCATAACGGTGCTTGCGGTCCTGTGCCTTGCAGCCATTGGTATTATCATGGTGACAACTATCTCTGCCAATGAAACGTATGCCAAAAACAAGGAGCTGCGCAGTCAGTTCACTGAAATAAATGTACTGGCCGGCGGGGTGCTGGAGACAAAAGGATTTGTTGAGTCCAAAGAAAAAAAGATCGGATTAAGAAAAACAGCCGGGGTCGTATCAACCATGCAGCAAACCCTTGCATCGCTGGGTATAAAGGCAAAGACCTTAAAGCCGCTTGAAAAAAAGAAGGTCCTGGAGTATATGGAGGAGAACGCCGAACTTGAAATAGAGGGCACTGATCTCAATCATATAGTAAACCTGTTTTATAATATCGAAACGTCTCCCATTCCGATTAAGATTAAGAGCACGTCAATGAAAACTTCATTTGAAGATCCTGATACATTTACGCTTAAGATTATGCTTGCGCTTATCACCAGAGGATAACCCTGATTTATCGATGAAGAAATTCCTTATTATACTGTATGGTATTACAGGGATTCTGGTTTTTCTTGTCCTGATATGGCATGTTGCCATTCCTGTCAGTCTTATTCAATCCAATATCGAGGAGATCGTGGCCCATTCAGGCAACAGCAATATGAAACTGTCCATTGAAGGGCTGAGAAAAGGTCTCTTTTTAACCCTCTCTGCAGACAGGCTGGATCTTGAAATAGATAACAGGCCGGCATTGTTAGTAACGGAATTTAACGGCAGGTTTTCTCCCGGCTATTTAATAAAAAAGAAACTTGCTGTTTCAATCAACGGGAATATAGCAGACGGCGATCTGCAGGGCGTGGTTCAATTCCCCGTTGAAGGAGATATACATATAGAAAGAGCATCCCTTGATCAGATACCCTATCTGTCACGTTTCGGGATTGATATT
>CAMYJJ010000293.1 GCA_947258735.1 Thermodesulfovibrionia bacterium
AATACCTATACATGTACAAAAATATACGTCATATAGTAACGGTACTTGGTCCTGACGGTAACCTGCTGACAAATTGCACACCGAAAAGGGCACGTAAATTAATAAAGGGAAAAAGGGCGAGACCGGTAAAATACGGCCGTTCCTTTGCCATTCAATTGAAAACAAGCAAATGCAATAACAGAACGTAGGGGCATATTATTAAAGGGCATATCGCCATATGCCCCTACAGGGAGGTCACCGATCATTACATGGATGCAATTAAGGTAGCAGAGCAGTTATTGCATAGAGAGTCATTCAGTGAACTTCTGCCATATCTGGCCTATGACGAGGAGCATAATATCTACGCGCTTGATGATGGAATCGGTTTTGTTCTGGAATGCTCTCCGCTGAGCCTGGCCGGGTCTGATACAGTGGCTGCTTTAAGGGGAATACTGGAGTCTTCATCAAATCCGTCGGGCATGTGCATGCAGTTCATGCTGCTGTCAACTACAGACATTAAGCCTCTCCTTGACCAGTATGTTCTGCTCCGTGAAATACGAAACGGCAACAACCTCTATACCGAGTTCTGCAAGAAAAGAAGGGAATTCTATCTTGAAGGGTCGAAGAAAAGCATCCTGTCAGGGTATGACTATGTTGTCAGGGATTTCAGGCTGTTTGTCAGCGTCAAGCTTCCGCTGAAGCTCAGGACTCCCGAGGAGTACAAACGCGCGAAAAGCAAGGCTTCAGAGATTAAGAATACTGTTACCCAGGCGCTGCGGACATCCTATCTTCATCCAAGGACCGTCCCGGAAACAGAACTGGTGTATCTTCTTAAAATGCTCATTAATCCTTCTCATGAATCAGAGGCCGCGCCCCGGTGCGATCCTTCGATTCCGCTCAAGGACCAGGTCGTCTTTGCAGACAACACCATCGAGGTGAATAAAGACTGCATGGTCATTGACGGGAAGTACTGCAAGAGCTTTACAGTAAACCAGTACCCGGAGGAATGGGATATTTCATCAGCCATTTCCTTTATCGGGGACGCCTATGAGAATCTCAAGCAGATCCCGGCGAATTTCTTTGCTGCTTTCAACTGTATCACCCTTGACCAGTTGTCCGCTGAAAAAAGGATCAGGAAACTGTCCATGTCGATCAACTACCAGGCCTTCGGACAGATCGCTAAATTCCTTCCGGACATTCTCAGGAAGAAGGAAAACGTTGACAGGCTGCTTGCGCAGATGGCGAACAAAGAGCAGTTAGTCAAGGCATACTTCCATGTCTTTGTGTATGCCGACAGCATGGATCACCTGCAAAAGATGACAGGTCAGATCAAGAGCATCTACCGGAATATCGGTATCTTGCTTCAGGATGACACATACATCAATCTTCCGCTCTTTCTGCAATCGCTGCCCATGGGGATTGTCCATGAAGCTCAGACCAGCCTTAAGAGGTACAAAACACTGACAACAAGCAACGCATCAGAGCTCGCTCCAGTGCAGGCTGACTGGAAGGGCACAGGCACGCCGGTGATGCTGCTTTTTTCGCGCAGGGGACAGACCATGACATTTGATTTATTTGATAACAGGCAGGGCGGGAAGAATGCCATTGTTGTCGCGGGAACGGGTGGTGGGAAAAGCTTTCTTGTCAACGAAGCAGTCGTGTCCTATCTCGGCATCGGCGGCAAGATATGGATCATCGATGTGGGAGGTTCGTACAAGAAGATCGCCGATGTCTTTGGAGGGGAATTTATTACTTTCGGCCCTGAATCAAAGGTCAATATCAATCCCTTTACCAAGATCAGTGATTACAAAGAGCTTCAGGACGAGCACATGCCTGTTTTAAAAGGCATGCTGGCCCAGATGGCATCACCGAGCAATCCCATTTCAGATATTGAATTTTCCTATCTGGAGGAGGCCATCGGGGAATGTTTCATTAAATACCATTCAAATACAACGATAACAAATATTGTGGAGTATCTGGTCAGTGGCACGGATTCAAGGCAGCATGACCTTGGCAAGATGCTTTTTCCTTATACGAACAAGGGTTCATACAGAAATTACTTTGAGGGACCAAGCAACCTGAGACCTGAGAGCAATTTCGTGGTTCTTGAGCTTGAAGAGCTGAAGACAAAGAAGGACCTGCAGGAGGTGGTGCTGCTTTCGCTGATTCACCAGATACAGCAGGAGATGTATCTGACCGTGAACAGGGATGAGGTCAGAAAACTGGTGATCATGGATGAGGCATGGGACCTGTTGGGCGGCGGTAATACCGGTAAGTTCATGGAAGACGGCTACCGTCGTTTCAGAAAGTACGGCGGGGCGGCAATATCCATAACCCAGAGTTTTGAGGATTTTGACAGGTTTCCCGCAGGTAAGGCGATTATTGCCAACAGCGCATTCAAGTGCTTCCTGAGACAGGAACAGTCCAGTATTGAAGCGCTCAGGAAATCAAAACAGGTAGTTTTACCGCAACACTTCTTTGAGATGATCATGTCGGTCAATACTGACCCGGGCAACTATTCCGAGGTCTTTTTGATGACACCTGTGGGATATGGTATCGGCAGATTGATCGTTGACCGTTTTACACAACTTCTGTACACCACCGATCCCGATGAAAAGCTCCGCATCAAACGTTACCTGGACACGGGGCTTGAATTGACCGGGGCTATAGAGAAAGTCATGGAGGAAGAGAGGAATATGTAAAGTAGGGGCATATTGCAATATGCCCTACAAGGGGTCAAGGTGCCCAGGGGCCAAGGGTTCTAGGGATGAAAATATTTTCTTTCCCTTGACACCTCGACCCCTGGACCCCTCGGCCCCTCATCCTATGATTATGGAGGTACTTAATGAGATTTGATCAATTTATAAAAAACTGGAAGGCCCTTCTTGTAGAGAATTTCTTCCTTAAGGTCGCAACCATTCTTATGTTGATTGGTCTGATATTGAATGGTACGTTTTTTAAGAAGGACACGATCGTGACGATAAGTCCTCCTGAGGTGAGGGAAGAGTTCTGGATTGGGAAGGCAGAGGCATCGGAAGAGTACATCGAACAGATGGCGGTCTTCTTCGCCACTCTGGGCGGTAACCTTTCGCCAACGAATGCAGCATATAATGTTAACGCCCTGTTGCAATACGTGACGCCGGGCGTCTATGGCGACATAAAAAGCAGCCTGATGGGAGAGGCTCTATCCATTATAGAAAATAATGTGACACAGGCGTTCTTTCCCAATGACGTCAAGGTTGACGGCATGACTGCCGCTGTCAAGGGTGAGACAGTAAGAAAGATAGGCTCTGCCAAACCCGTGACCGAGCGGGTGATGTATACAATGAAATTCCTTATTCATAATTACAAAATATATCTTGACGAGCTCTATATAGATTATCCCGATAAGGCCAAGAGGAGGCTCATAACAAAAAAGAGCGGCGTGGCAGACAGGGAGCAGATTAAGAAAAAGTTTGAAGAAATAGAAAAGGAGATGAAAGATCAATGAAAAATATTGTAATTCTATTGCTCATTACAATCATAGGCATATCAAACGCTTTCGCTACGGAAGTGGTGAAGCTCTCACAGGGAGAGACACAATTCGTGGAGTTGTCGAACAGGGACCTCAACGTTATTCTCTTTCCCGACCCGGTAAAGGTAATGACACAAAGCGACCTGCTGGAGATAAAAGTTGAGGGCCAGAGGATATTTATTTCATTTAAAAAGGATATGCAGAGTGAAACAGGTCCGGACACACCGCAGCAGATATATTTCCTGACAAAGGACAGAACTTACTCCATGGTGGCAGTACCGAAGGGCATTCCTGCAGTAACGATTATGGTGCAG
>CAMYJJ010000294.1 GCA_947258735.1 Thermodesulfovibrionia bacterium
CTTTTTTTCTGGACCTTGTTATCTCCATATTTCAGATTATCTGTTTTCCAGTATACGGTATTCCTATAGTGAACAGGAGTGATTATATTGTTCTGGACCGTCATTCACTTGCATACCTGAATGCCATTGAAAAAATAAACTGTGTATATTGCGGTTACTTCAACGGTCTTGTTGCCTTTGTTCAGGAAGTCGCGGCCCGGGCTGAGCAGCACTGGTGTCCCATTAAGCATGCGAGAAAGGTTCGAACTATACACAGCCGGTACAATAAATTCTTTGATTATGGAGATGCCGATACATATAAAAAAGACATTGAACGGATCAAAAGAGATTTTGAAGATTTGGATTGAACTATTCTGTGATCAAAATTCAGGTTATTAAAAACAGATGGGTATGATCAGATCATATAATTAAAGATATCATTCCGGCAATCTTTAAGCCGGTCGTAGCGACTCTCGCGAAGTCGGAGCGACCCTTAGCGGAGACCCGCACCGGGACTCGCATCGAGAATCCACTTCATTTAAAAAACTCTGGATTCCCTCTAAAAAACTGCCGGAATGACAGACAAATAAGAATATGATACCCTGGGAATTTCTTGACAGCGCAACCGTTCCGGGACAGAAGAAGGACCTCTGCCTGTACAGACGCGGTGATGAGTACTCGATCAGGATAGGCAGAGATGAACTCATGAACAGCCGTATCCATACATCAGAGGACAATCTTGCCGAGCTTGCATGCCACAAAATGACTCACCTGCCCCACCCTCGTATTCTCATTGGCGGTCTGGGGATGGGATTTACCCTTGCAGCTGCTTTGAGATCATCAGGAGGCACTGCTCAAATAACCGTAGCTGAAATTGTGCCAGCGGTAGTGGAGTGGAACCGGGGGGCCCTTGCAACACTGGCAGGCAATCCGCTTCAGGATGATCGGGTCATTGTGCGTGAACTTGATATTGCAAAGATTATCAAGACTGAAAAAAAGGCCTATGATGCTATCTTGCTGGATGTTGATAATGGGCCTGAAGGTCTTACCCGTTATGGCAATGACTGGCTCTACTCCAAGGATGGCCTTAATACTGCATATGCATCGTTAAAATCCGAAGGCATACTGGCAGTGTGGTCAGCTGGTCCTGACCGGATTTTTTCCAAACGTATCAGGTCAGCCGGCTTTACAGTGGAAGAAAAGAGGGTACGCGCCCGCGGGCCGCGTGGAGGGGCACGCCACACAATCTGGCTTGCAATAAAAGGCTCATAACATGAACATCTGGTTCTTATATCTCATCAGGTGTAACGATAACAGCTTATACACCGGCATCACCACTGATGTAAAGAGAAGGTTTCAAGAGCATCTGGAAAATGAAAATAAAGGATCAAAGTACCTCAGAGGTAAGGCCCCTTTAAAACTGGTATTGAGAAAGAAAATCGGGAATAAAAGCCTGGCTTCAAAAGTTGAGGCTAAAATTAAAACCCTTCCCAAAGTAAAAAAAGAACTGCTGGTAGAAAGAAAGATAAAAATAAAAGAGATTATTGATCAGATTGGTTAGTATCTATCTATAGCTTGGTATTTTCTGTCATACCCGAGGTCAGTAATCGGGTATCCAGAAGTGTTAAAAATCTGGATTCTCAATGCGAGTCTTCGCGAGAGTCGCTACTACCGGCAGGCAGGCTGCCGGAATGACAAAAATACAGACCTTTTCTCAACCACTAACGTGGCAGTATCGAATACATTCTCTAAAAACAAAAAAAGGCGGCAAGATCACACTTACCGCCTTCAAACTTAGCACTTAATCCTTAATCCATACTCCCTAATACTCTGACTTCGCAGTCCCTAATTCCTCTCTCACAGAAATCGCAACTTTATAGAGTATCGTCAAGGTCAGAAAACCGATTGCCCAGACACCGAGCGTAATGATCGTCTCGATCAGGGTGGGCCAGTACTCGGTTACTGTACCAAAATGGTTTGGTACAAATCCGCCGATGACCAGACCAAACCCCTTATCAATCCACAGTGAGATAAACACCAGGACACAGGCTTTGACAAGAGTCGACTCATTATTCCTGAATTTTGGGGGAATAAGCATAATCAGTGAGACAACAGCGAATATGGCTGACGTCCACATTAATGGTACCAGCTTTCCATGACCTTCAATTCCCACAAAGAGATATTCAAAGGCATGCATGTGACCCGGAATGCCGCTGTAAAATGCAGTGAACACTTCGAGAAGAATAAAGAACACATTTGCACACATTGCATAGGTAACGATTTTAGCTACTGCCCGAATCGGTTCCCTGCCCGGATCAAACTTCGTGTACTTCCTTAAGATCAGCGCAAGGATGATAAGCAGTGCCGGTCCGGCTGCAAAAGCAGATGCCAGAAAACGTGCTGCCATGATCGCTGTGAGCCAGAAATGCCTTCCCGGAATACCTGCATACAGAAATGCCGTAACCGTATGGATACTGACTGCCCATGGTATTGACAGGTAGATAAGGGGCTTTACCCATGACGGCGGAGGGGCCTGTTTCTTTTCTGCATGCAATGTGGTCCATCCAATCACGATATTTAAAAATAGATACCCGTTAAGAACTGTAGCGTCCCAGAAAAGTATTGAGTTTGGTGTGGGATGAATAATAACATTCAATATCCTCATGGGCTGTCCCATATCAACAAAGATAAACAGCATGCACATTGTTACGGAAGCTACAGCCAGAAACTCGCCAAGGATAACTATCTTGCCGAATTTTTTGTAATCATGAAGATAATAGGGGATGACCAGCATAACAGCGGAAGCAGCAACACCAACCAGAAAGGTAAACTGTGAGATATAAAAACCCCACGATACGTCCCTGCTCATGCCCGTGACTCCCAGGCCGTTATTAAATTGGTAAAGATATGCCAGCGTCCCTGCTCCGGCTATTGAAGCCAGAACAATAATCAGTGTCCAGTATGTTTTGCCGCCTTGCAGTGCCTTATCCAGCATAGTCTTCACCTCCTATTATGTAAAACACACTCGGCATCGTCCCCAGTGTAGGCTTCCGACGCAGTGTAAAATGTGTGCTCAGAACTTTTCGTATGTCTGAATGTGCATCAGCCAGATTTCCAAAAGTCATGGCACCGTTTGATGCCTCTACACATGCCGGAAGCTGACCTTTTGCCAGTCTTTCAGGACAAAATGTGCATTTCTCAACAACGCCGATGGTACGGGTCGGGAAGTCCGGGTTCAGCTTTGGAATGTAAGGCCTTGGATGTACCCAGTTAAAGCTCCTTGATCCATAGGGGCATCCTGCCATGCAGAACCGGCAGCCTATGCAGCGGTGCGGGTCCTGGACAATCATTCCGTTTTTTGCCCTGAACGTTGCCTTGGTAGGACAGACCCTGACACATGGCGGTTTATCACAATGGTTACAGAGAAGCGGGAAGTTCTTTTTCCTTAATGCCTCTGGATGATAATCATTAATCTGCTCAGGAAAGGTATGATTGTATGTATCTGTCCAGATCCATTTCACCTCGTTCTTCACGTCATTCTTCTCGGGAATGAGTGTGGGAACATTATGAACAGTATGGCAGGCATCAGCCAGTCTTGCATAGTCCGCATCAGTCAGTTTTCTCACATCTATTGCCATTCCCAGTCTTTCACCTGAACTCGGAAGCGAATGTCCGCCTGAAGCCTCAGCAGGACTCATTAATATAAAGTCCTTTGCACTCACACTGAGTCCCAGACCGGTCAGACCGGCGATTTTAAGAAATGTTCTTCTGTTCATGCTCATAACCGGCCCCCCTCTCTGTCAAAGTGGCAATCCCAGCAGTA
>CAMYJJ010000295.1 GCA_947258735.1 Thermodesulfovibrionia bacterium
CAGATTCTTTATTGTGACAGATTCGATATTTTTACTATCAAGTTCCTCAATAAACTGGCTGTAGCTGATGTTAAATGAGCTCTGGACGTTGAGACTGCTGTACATGCTCCATACATAAATTATGATGGTGGATACAATGAAGACAGAGATCATTCTCCATTTCGGGTCTTTGGCTTTCTCTGATATTGATTTTGAAAGATCAGTTTTTTCCGGCCGGTCAGGGGTCATATTATTCCATAATCAGGTTCATAATTCTTAAAACTGCCAAAAACTAATATATCAGAAATAATAGAAAACATCTTCAAAATGGAAATATGCAGATGTGAATACCGACATCTAAAAAAAGAAGCGGGCGGTTCTTTTTTAACCGTACGCAACGGTTGCAGACGTACGGGATACATCGATCTCTTCTACAGACAATCTATTCTTCCAGTTTATTAATATTGTGCAGCAATGCTCCTTGCCATCTCTTTAGCTGAATCTACAGTTTTCTGCTTTTCCTCCGGCGTTGCCATCAGCATCGGTTCAGCGACAATCGATTTTATATCGGTAAATCCGATAAACCCCAGGACCAGTTCCATATATGTCTTCTGGAAATCAAGCCCCGCTGTTTCAGAACCGGGCTGATAGGCACCGCCTCTGGCATATACAACGGTAACCGGTTTGCCCGTAACCAGTCCTTTATACCCTTCATCAGGTGAATAACTGAATGTATAGCCTGGTTGAAGAAGGATATCAATGTAATGCTTTAATTTATAGGGTATACCAAAATTCCACATGGGAAGTGATATCAGATACTTGTCAGCACTCTTGAAATGATCAATTAATATTTCAACCGGTTTCCATGCAGAAACCTGGGCGGCTGTATGTGACTCGCCATGCAGTAGTGCATATTTTGCATTAATGACCTCCCCGTCAAAAGGGGCCATATCATTGGCCCATAGATCAAGAGTCTCAACAGAATCACCTGAGTGAGATTTTTCATATTCCTCCAGAAAGGTTTTGGAAATATCAATTGATGCTGACCTGTCTTTACGTGGTGATGATTCAATATACAGTAATGTTGCCATGCGAAAGCCTCCTTTGTAATCGTTATTCGTTATTTGTTATTCGTTATCTGTAATCTGTAATCTGTAATCCGTAATCCGTAATCCGTAATCCGTAATCCGTAATCCGTAATCCGTAATCCGTAATCTGTATTTAAATGGTATCACATAAATCATACAATACAATGATTTATATCATAAATATGAAGAGTTAATAAATTATGGTCATTTTACGTCCAATCTGCTATATAATTATAGCTAAATGATATTTTTATAGTATGAATGATATATATCATTGCCCAATGCATTGAGCAGGGTTATATTCAGTTTAAAGACATGATTGTTAAAGCTTAGTGCCCATACGTATATGAGATATAATGACACTTTAAAATGGAGGCTTGTTCGATGATGAATGTAATGGACGTTGCAAAAAAGATGGAAACAGATGCTGTTGAATTTTACGCAGAGGCGGCAAAAAAAACTGCATATCCTGCAGGCAAGAAAATGTTCGAAACGATTGTTGAGGATGAGAAACGCCATCTTGAGATTATTTCAAAACTGATTGAAGGCCTTGATGTGCATATGGATGATGTTCATCCTTTGAAAAATATCAAGACAGTTTTTGAAACAATGAAAGATGAGATGATGGAAAAGGTGGCTGCTACATCAGATGAGCTGGAGGCTTTTAAAATAGCGATGCAGATGGAGAAAGAAGGGCTGAATTTTTACACGAAACTGGCAGCTGAAGCCCGGACTGAAAAGGAAAAGAGCCTGTTTGAAAAGCTGATACAGGAAGAACAGCAGCATTATAATATTTTCGCCAGCACCTATGATTTTCTCAACGATACCGGTAACTGGTTTATGTGGGAAGAACATAGTATTGTCGAAGGATAACCTTAATGTTAATTAGGAGGGTATATGGGGTATTCAAGCGTTGCATTAAAAGACAAGATAATTCAGCTGTATCCTGAGATTGCTGATAACGGTGTTGCCGTCAGTCTTAATTTTAATGAGGATCTTAAAACATATGATGTCAAAATCAAAAAGGAAGTGCATGAACTGAAAACACACCTTGATAAGAAAGACGCTGATGAATGCATGGATGGAAAAAAATGTGTGCGTCTCGGTGTCCAGGTCAAAGAGTTTATTGATAATTTTAATGAGGAATAATAGTTGCTGATGGGTAATGATACATTCTGAACTTCAGGATATTGTCATTGCCTTCCCGGGAGCAGGATCCAGGAGCGCGCTGCCATGACAGGGAAGTAATTGTATATGGCAGCATGATACCATCATGAAGGCCGGGGGATCTTGCAGCAGGTATGAGGGAAACAGGCAGGGTATTTAAGAAAAAGCAGTAGTTTAATTATCAGAATAATTCAATACGATCATATTCTTAGATCTGTGCTGCCTTTTAAGCTCCATAATTTTCAATAAGTACATAATCAATATCAGTACTATAAAATTTAAAGTTATTGTGTCATGATACCGTATAAAAAGATGTGTCAAACGTTCCGGGTGTAAAGCGGGGTGGAGAGGTTCAGTAATACGTATACATATATATGATCATAAACAGGCCGGTTCATACATAATTCATAATTAATCACTATAGTATGGAAATTGTTGATTTGTTGTATTTTTTTTTAAGTTTTGATAAGTTATAGAAAATAATCAGGTTGAAACGGACCGGATTGCCCGCTTCAGCTGTATATGACAATAGCGGGCATTGCGGTAGAAAGAATTTATATTAATGAAAAAAACACTCTTGATCATATTATGTGTATTATATGTAACAGGGCATGTATTTGCTGCTGAAAGCGGATTTATTGCACATACTGAAGAGGAAGTGAAAAAGGAATCACCCCAGACTGCGCAGCGGGCCAAACCGGCGCCACGCCGAACTGTCCGCACGAATGTTCAGGAAGCCCAGGCAGTGAGATCTGAAAGAAATGTATCTCCGAGTGCATCACGGTCCAGTCAGGCTGCTCCGGTGACCCCAAAAAATGTAAGAGATTTCTTCTCAAAACCAAAAGAAGAAAACTATATTATCCTGAATTTTGATAATGCTGAATTAAAAGACGTAATCAATACGGTCAGTTCAATAACCAACTCAAATTTCATCCTTACCCCCGGGGTTGACGCAAGAATAACGATTCACTCTGCCAAAAAAATTCCCATAAGTGAAGTAATGAATGTCTTTGAGTCAGTGCTGGAGGTCAATGGGATAGCGCTTGTAAAATCAGGCGATTTCTTCAAAGTGGTGCAGGGGGCGGCAGCCAAGCAGAAACCTACGGAAGTCAGGAAGAGCAGAAATATAGATGATATCCCTGATGTGGACAGGCCGGTGACCCAGCTGGTCCCTGTCAAATATGTACCTGTTTCAGAAGTGACCACAATACTGACCCCTCTGCTTTCTCCTGTTGGCAGCATGACACCGAATGCGAGAAATAACCTCCTTATCATTAATGATCTTTCCTCCAGTCTGATCCGGATTATGCATGTATTAAATGAAATTGACGTTGACGCTTTCAAGAATACAAGACTGTATTTCTTTAAACCGAAATACTCTGATGTCCTTACGCTGACCAATGAGCTGACTGAAGTCCTTAACGCTTTGAATCTCACAAAGGAGGGCATTGCCCTGGTGCCGATTGAGAGGATCAACAGTCTTGTGGTTTTCTCAGGCAGTCCCACTCTTTTGCAGACAGTCACCGGATGGTTACAAAAACTGGATGAAGAGATTATGTCAGGTCAA
>CAMYJJ010000296.1 GCA_947258735.1 Thermodesulfovibrionia bacterium
AGCCTGTAAGCAGCGGGCCATATATAATGTAGGAATGTCCTACCACCCATCCTACGTCCGATGCGGACCAGTAGACCTCTCCCGGCTTTACATCATATATATTCTCAAAGCTCCAGCGAAGTGCAACAGCGTGCCCGCCGTTGTCCCGAACAATTCCCTTTGGTGTGCCAGTGGTGCCTGATGTATAGAGGATATATAATGGGTCGGTCGCCTGCACAGGGACACATTCTGCGGGCTCGGCATTTGACATCATGTCATCCCAGTCATGGTCACGCCCTTCCGTCATCTCAGCCTTCACAATAGACCTTTGATACACCACACATTTCTCAGGCTTGTGCTTGGCAAGATCAATGGCCCTGTTTACCATAGGCTTGTACTCAATGAGTTTCTTGCCCTCCTTTGCTCCTGATGCGGTTACAATGACCTTTGGTTTTGCATCGTCGATCCTGATCGCAAGCTCGTGAGGGGCAAATCCTCCGAATACTACTGAATGAACGGCACCCAGACGGGCGCAGGCAAGCATTGCAATGGCAGCCTGAGGCACCATCGGCATATATATTATGACCGTGTCGCCCTTAGAAACACCAAGGCCCTTCAGGACACCGGCAAACTTTGAGACATGTTCGAGAAGTTCTTTGTAGGTTATTTTCTGTATCGTGTCCGTAACAGGGCTGTCGTAAATAATGGCAGTTTGATCTCCCCTGCCTTTTTCCACATGGCGGTCAACGGCATTGTAACAGGTGTTCATTTCCCCGCCGCTGAACCAGCGGTAAAAAGGCTTGTTTGAATCATCAAGGACTTTGTCCCATTTTTTATACCAGTCAATATTTTCGGCTGCCTCACCCCAGAAACCATCGGGATCACTGATACTCCTCTTAAAAACCTCATCATACTTGCCCATTGATCTCCTCCTTAAAAAGTCTGTTATTCTTCAGAAATTGGTTTGACCGTTGTTATCATTGATAGTATATATAATTCCGTACTGAAAACTGGTTAGACCTTGAATGTAAGATAAATTGAATTTTAACAGAAAACAGCTAAGTCGACAATGTTTTTTATATTTATGTCAATTAAGAATTAAAAGTGGACACCTCAAAAAGAGCATATTATCTTTCAATAAATATAATACGTCATTCCCGCTTTCTGAAATGCGTACAGGCTGTTACTCAAACCATGTACTGTCACCCTGAACTTGTTTCAGGGTCTCATAACCTCTCGATATCCATAGATTCTGAAACAAGCTTGCCTACCGGCAGGCAGGTTCAGAATGACATTATGAAGTTTATTGATTTGGGCAACAGCCTGAATAGACACGACACCATCCGCTAACTCGGACGTATTCCTTCCATAGTTATCCCTTGAATAAAAAATTCCGGGTCATTTAAAAAATTAGTGAAAATAACGGAAAACGATACAGCAGCTTCGACCATTAATTCTTTATCTCCATAGAGTATATTCAGTTTTTTATTAAGCTGATTTTTATCCTCATGATCAAAGGTGTTAACAAAGAGCCCGTCTAATTTATGATTCTGGCCAGAGGTTACACGGCCAAGTCCACCGCTGCTGCTGTAATTCATTACATTAAGCAGCAGGGCCTTCTGCTTTTGCTTATCTCTCATGTGATAATTAAATATATGAAGCATGATGTTCTGTGCCTCATTTATACTGGCAATTGCCAGTGAGTTAAATAACCGCAGTGAAACATCAGCCAGCTCGGTTTTTTCCGACCTCAACAGCGATAACAATAAGGCACTTTTGAAAAGCTCATATAACCTCTTTGCGCCATTGATTTTTCGATCTGTATGGTGTGGAATCTTCATATCGGGACCTTTATATGTATGAGCATACAGGGCCTCGAAGATGACCTGGTAACAATTAATCACTGACGTATCTTCATACAGGTCCATTCTCAGGTCCAGTGTATTATCCAGCCTGTCCGCCAATTTTACCCTGATGAGCTCAGGAGTTACTTTTGCCTGACTGATAAGACTGCTCAGATAGTCCAGGTAGGTCTCGTTTTTTACTCTTGTAAGGAATTGAATTCTTTCATTGAGATACCAGTTTTCCTGACTATCAATTTTTTTGATGAGCGTCTGGTACATCGATTCCAGTTTTTGCCAAGCTTCAGGATTATATTTATTCTCAGTGAAGTCTTCGTTCTTATCGTGGAGCAGTGTTGTCAGAAGGTCCAGTGTAGTTACTGATTCAGAAGACCTGGATAACAGGGCAGCCGTCCTGATTGGATGAATAACAGCAAAGGGCCCGAGAACACGCTTTTCCTGCCCATATGCCTCCCCAAGGTATATCAGGGCCTCAGTGAGAAGTTCTTTCTCTATTTTACCCATAGGTTCAGGATGCATCTGTGACAACACGGCACTCCAGTTAATGGGTGTAGCAGACAGTTGGTAATGTAAATGCGCTGATAAGGAAAAGAACTTATCTGTTTTTATTACTGGTACCATTTATGTTTCCTCATACATAAAATATATTTTACCCCGTATTCAATATATTAATGTAAAAAAAATGTATTTAAGATGGATATGTTAACTACTTAATGTTCAGTCAGGGGGTGTCGCGTCTACGCAGGATGTTGCTCAAACCATGTATTGTCACCCTGAACTTGTTTCAGGGTCTCATAACCTCTCAATATCCATAGATTCTGAAACAAGTTCAGAATGACATTATGAAGTTTATTGATTTGGGCAACAGCCTGTGTAGACCCGACACCGCCTGCTTCGCTTAATTGCCGAGGTACGCCAGGACCTGGCGAACGCGCTCGCCGGGAGATCCTGCCACCTCAATCGCGGGCACACCGAAGGTCCATCGGTCTTCAAGGACGATTCCCTGAAGCTCCTGGTCGACGCGCCGCCTTTGACGCCTGTATTCCGACGCGGTCACGCGATCCGGATCTTCAATCGGGACAAAGATCACCAGATCAATGCATTGCATCGCGTCCCGCACCCTGGGCAGCCATACATCAACGTCGAACCCTTTAGATTCGTCATGAGTGATCAGGTACGCCAGTATGTCGAACGGGCAACGATCGAAAAGGCAGTCTCCATCACTCTCCAAAATGCACTTGATCGAGCGATCGAGCTGCAGTTCGAAGTCCTCGAGGCAGGGCATTTCCGAAAACATATGCCCCTCCTCATCGAGTTGGTAATACGGCTCATCGACTGCGCTGAACGCAGGAAGAGAACCGATGAGTTCATCGATCAGAGTGGTCTTCCCGGTGTCATGTGCCCCTGAAACGGCGATCCTCATGAGTTCACCTGCATTGAGCCCCTGCCTAATATTATTTGACGACAGTCCTGTTTCCTGAGAAATTAAGTCTCAATTAATACCCATTGTTAATTGTAATTATCAGAACTATATATAATCAATAAAACTCAAAATATTGTCTGAGTATATATTAATGTTTTTGTTATGCCCCGCTCCTGACCAACTGTTCTTTTTTCCCCTTTGCATAATGCTTAATTTCAGCTTCTCTTACTAAAGCATTGGCTCTACCCATTAAATTTTCTTTATACACCATTTTAACCGGGCCTCTGGTCTGAGTATATTTTGATCCTTTCCCATCATTGTGCTGTTTTACTCTTCTTTTTATGTCTTTCGTGATTCCAGTATACAGAGTACCGTCCTTACACCTGAGAATATAGACCGTCCATTGCTCAGCATTTTTACCGGATGCTGTCTCTTCCCTGACCTGCATTTGTTTAATCATGTGTTTATATTTTGGTTTCATATCACTTATTGCA
>CAMYJJ010000297.1 GCA_947258735.1 Thermodesulfovibrionia bacterium
CACCATCTTGCAGCTGCCTTTCGCGAACTGGATGTTTCAGATGAATATTATCGTGAGGTTAATGTCGAGGGAACTAGGAATGTCCTGCAGGCGGCGCTGAAAGAAAATGTCATCAAGCTTATTTACTGTAGCACCTGTGGCGTACACGGGAATATTGATAATCCCCCGGGGGGAGAAGATGCCCCCATTCAGCCGGCAGACTATTATCAGCAGACCAAATATGATGCTGAGCCGGTCGTAAATGAATACTATAAAAAAGGCTTGAAAACGGTTATACTGCGACCCGCGGCTATATATGGCCCCGGTGATCCGGAGCGGTTTTTTATGATTTTTAAGCGTGTGGCCGGAGGGACGTTCCCAATGTTCGGAAGCGGTAAGACATTCTATCACCCGCTATATATTGACAACCTGATAGATGCCTGTATGTTGTCCATGGAAGAAGGCAAGGGAGAAGGTGAAGCTTATTTGATTGCTGACGAGGATTATGTTGAAATAGAAAACCTGGTGAGAAAGGTCGGCGGAGCATTGAATATAAATGTAAAGATACCACATTACCCTGTTATGCCGCTTGTGATAGCCGGCCATATATGTGAAAAGATATGTGCGCCCTTCAAAATAAAGCCTCCCATTTTTCCGCGAAGAGTTGACTGGTACAGGCAGAACCGTGCCTTCAAGATAGACAAGGCAAAAATGGATCTGGGATATAAACCCGGGATTAATCTCGATGAAGGACTTAAAAGGACAGCGGAATGGTACAGGAAGGAAGGCTACCTTTAAACAGGATGTTATTTAGGGAAGTTAAAACCATTTTCATGGTAAAAGGATCTATATAGTGTGTGGTATCACAGGCATATTGTCGACTGACAGTCGAGATATGATATATAAAATGACGGATGTCTTGACTCATCGAGGACCTGATGATCACGGATATTATCATGATGACTATATCTCTCTTGGACAGCGGAGGCTGAGCATTATTGACCTGAATACCGGCCGACAGCCGATTTCAAATGAGGATGAAGGATTGCAGCTTATCTGTAACGGTGAGATTTATAATAGTCCGGAGTTGCGCAAAAAGTTGATCTCATCGGGACATTACTTTAAAACTTCAACCGATGTTGAAGTGATACTTCATCTCTATGAGGACTATGGAAGGAACTGTGTCAGACATCTTCGCGGAATGTTCGCTTTTGCTATCTGGGACAAGGAGGACAGAGTTCTTTTCCTTTCACGTGATCATATGGGCCAGAAGCCGCTTTTCTTTTATCAGGATGGCAATACGTTCATCTTTGCATCGGAGATTAAAGCGATTCTTGCTTCAGGGTTCGTGAATCCGGAAATTGAACTGGACGCTTTATGGCATTATGTGTCCCTGAGGTTTATTCCGGATCGGTATTCATTATTTAAGGGTGTTCAGAAGCTCCCGGCGGGCGCAACGCTTTTTCTTAAAGACGGCCAAGCCGGGATCGAGCGTTACTGGAACTTAAGCTTTACGGATAAGCTCCCCAACAACGAACATGAGGTTGAAGAAGGATTACATTCGCTTCTGTATGACACGGTCAAAATGCATATGCTCAGTGATGTACGCGTGGGGGCTTTTCTCAGTGGAGGCATAGACTCTGGTACGGTTTCTGCAATGATGGCAACCCTGTCGGACGAACAGATACCCACATTTTCCATTGGGGTGAAAGAGCAGGGTTTTAATGAGCTCCCATACGCAAATATGGTTGCAGAGAAGTACGGATTGGAATCTCACAATGAAGTGGTGAAAGCGGATTTAATTCACCTTATACCTTCTATGATTTACCATCTGGACGAACCTTCCGATCCTTTCAGTGTGGGTGTATACTTAGTGTCAAAGATCGCAAGCGATGCGGTGAAAGTTGTGCTCGGCGGGGACGGAGGGGATGAAAATTTTGCCGGTTATGACCGCTTTGCAGGTAATCGTCTGGTTGACTACTACTGCCTGTTACCGGGCTGGTTCAGGAAAAAAGTCATGAAGAAAGTCATTCAATATATTCCTGAGTCATTTGGTTATAAGAGCCTTGCCCAGAAGGCTTTATGGGTAAACGAAATGTCATTATTCGAAAACGGGTCAAGATACGCCCAAAGCATGAGTTTCCTGAGGTTTACGGAAGATGCCAAGCAGCAGTTGTTTACGGAAGATGCCAAGAGTAAGATCAAAGACAATAATTCTGCTGACAAGATATTGCAGCATTATGAATCAGAAAATGTCGAACACTTTATTGACCGAATGTTATATACCGATCTTATGACCCGTATGCCTGATCATCTTCTTGCTATCGTGGACAGAATGTCCATGGCGCACTCACTTGAAAGCCGTTCTCCACTGGTGGACTATAAAGTGGTAGAGTATGCAGCTTCCATCCCGGCGGAAATGAAGTTAAAAGGAAAAAACTTGAAATATATTCTCAAGAAAGTAGCAAGCCGCTATCTCCCTGACGAGCTGATTTATCGCAAAAAACAGGGATTCGGCTTCCCACTTGGTTTATGGATGCGAAATGATCTCAGCACATTTCTTGAACGACTCTTTAATGAATCACGGTTTGTCGAACTAGGTATTTTTAACCGGTCATATGTTCGGCGACTGCTCCATGAACACTTAAGTGGAATGGCGGATCACAACTTCCGTCTCTGGATCTTGATAAACCTGGAGATATGGTACCGGTTGTACTTTGAGAACGAAACTATTGATTCAATGAAGGCGTTTACTGATCGCCTCATGAAAAATTGATTACTTATAGAAGGGAAAGCAAATGAAAATATTAGGAATAACCGACATGCAGACAAGCGGTGCAGCGGTCCTGGGAAATACCGGGATATTGGCGGCTGTTAATGAAGAAAGACTTGTCAGAAAAAAGATGGCAAGGGGATTCCCGAGGTCATCTATCAGGAAGGTGCTTGAACTGAGTGGACTGAAACCCGATGACATAGATGCGGTAGCTATTGCCCAGATTAACGGCTTCTTTTCCGATAAAATTCTTGAATGGGATGGATGGTTTGAAGAAAGAAGAAAATCTCAAAACATTCATTCTTTTTTCTTTGAAATAGCTTCACGATTTGGCTGGATGGCGGGAGCGATCCCATTTATCAGGGACTTGTTTTACCTGCTGCGCTCCCCTGCCTATTTCTATCGCAGAAAAAAAATTGCTGAAATATTAAAGAGGGAATTCAATATTCATGCCCCGATTTATTATTATCATCATCATTTATGTCATGCTACAGCAGCGCATTGTACCAGCGGTTTCTCTGAATCCTTAGTAGTGACTATGGATGGTGGAGGCGACAAACACTCTTCTCATGTCTATTCTGTCAATAATGGCAACTTCAAAAAAGTAAGCGAAACCAGCGCCTATGATTCACTCGGGAATTTTTATGCTTACGTTACTGCACTGTGCGGCTATAAGGCTAAAAAACACGAAGGCAAAATAACTGGATTGGCAGCATATGGTAAACCGGAGTATATCGATTTATTGAAGACACTTGTGACGTTTGAAAATGGAAAAACCAAGAACACGGGAAAAGTACTATTTAATTCTGCTCTGGAAAGATTAAAAAAAATCCTTCCTGATAATTTCAGTAAGGAAAATATATCATCAAGCATTCAGCTATTATGTGAGGACTTAACTCAAAAGTATGTAGATTATTGGATTAAGAAGACAGGACAAAGTAATGTAGCGCTGGCGGGTGGTATCTTTGCAAATGTCAGGATTATTGAAGAGATACATA
>CAMYJJ010000298.1 GCA_947258735.1 Thermodesulfovibrionia bacterium
AGGTTATCGAGCTCTACTGTGACCCGGACGGCAGCTTTCCGAACCACCACCCCGACCCAACGCTGAAAGAGAGCCTCGTTGACCTTGTTGCAAAGGTTAAAGAAAGCGGTGCTCATGCCGGTATAGGGTATGACGGCGACGCAGACAGAATCGGCGTTGTTGATGAGGAGGGGAATGTGATCTGGGGTGACGGGCTCATGATAATTTTTTCACGAGATATATTGAAGGACAATCCCGGTGCAAAGATCATTGGCGAAGTCAAATGTTCCCAGACATTGTACGATGACATTGCTGCTCATGGCGGCGTACCGATAATGTGGAAAACAGGCCATTCCCTGATTAAAGAAAAAATGAAAAAGGAAGAAGCCCTTCTTGCCGGAGAGATGAGCGGACATATCTTTTTCAAACACAGGTATTTCGGTTTTGACGATGCGGTGTACGCCAGCCTGAGGCTGATGGAAATAATCAGAAAAGCCGGAAAGCCCTACAGCACAAAGGCCCTGCTGAACGATCTGCCCCCTGTTGTCGCGACCCCGGAGATCAGGTTTGACTGCCCTGACAATATCAAATTTCAGATCGTTGAACAGGCGCAGAAGGCATTCGATGAGTATGAGTCGATCACTATTGACGGTATCAGGATTAAGTTCCCTGACGGCTGGGCCCTTATCAGGGCCTCCAATACACAACCTGTGCTGGTTCTGAGATTTGAAGCTCACAATGAGGTCCGGCTCAGAGAAATCAGAACGTTTGTCGAAGAGAGACTGAACAGCATTATCGAACAATACAAGTCATAAAAGGCGTAACAGCATCACATCGGCAATTATCCGCACAGGATAAACCCCTTCGGGACCTATGGAGATAACCAGTCACAATATCTGGACAAAGTATTTACTGAAAATCAGCATCGCGGTTATTGTATTTTCAGTCGGAATTTTCATTCTCCTTCTCTCAAAGAACAGTTCGCTCATTAATAAGGAAATACAGGAAAGGGCTGCAGACCATATCCGGCATATCGTCAAAACGCGGGCCTGGAATGCTCACTACGGCGGCGTGTATGTGGAGAAAATAGAGGGCGTGGAATCTAATCCCTATATGGAAGACGCTGATATTGAAACCCGTGACGGGAAGGTGTATACGCTCAAAAATCCTGCCTTAATGACGAGGGAGATATCCGAATTATTTGAAAAAGAGGGGCTCCTCAAATACCACCTGACCAGTTTAAAGCCCTTAAACCCGGCCAATGCGCCAGACTCCTTTGAAGAGAAGGCCCTCCATCAATTTGAAGAGGGATTAAGGGAGGTGTCAATGAAGGAAACTGTCAACGACAGGACAAGCTTCCGGTACATTGTTCCTCTGAATGTGGAGAAAAGCTGTCTTAAATGCCACGCAAAGCAGGGCTATAAAGTGGGGGACATCCGCGGAGGGATCAGCGTATGGTTTGACATTACAGAGATTGAACAATCCCTGAAAGTCAATAAGATAATTATCACAACCCTTGGGATCGTCACCGCTGTTTCATTGCTGGGCATTATTTACGCCTTTACCTTTGTTCTCATGAAAAAAATCGATGAAGCCCAGGGCAGGATTGAAGAGCTGGCTATCAAGGACGACCTGACAGGCCTCTACAACAGACGGTACCTCAATATAAAACTGAAAGATGAAATTCAGAGGTCCCGGAGGTTCAAGCTAAACCTGGGATGTATCATGCTTGACATTGATTTTTTCAAAAAAGTAAATGACACCTTTGGCCACCAGGCCGGTGACATAATTTTAAAAAATATTTCAGCTGCTGTATCAGAGAACTGCCGCACCATAGACACCGTGGCCCGCTACGGGGGCGAAGAGATCATTATCGTGCTTCCCGGTCCAGACCTGAAAGCGGTCTATAACCTGGCAGAGAGAATACGAGCGGCAGTTGAACGCTTAGAGAATGAATATGAGCAAGGCGTCACCATACCCGTAACGATCAGTCTCGGTGTTAGCAGTTTTACTCCTGATGATTTAAGCAAGATTACCAGCGGCGACCAGATAATAAAATACACAGACACCGCTCTCTACAGGGCGAAAGACAAGGGAAGAAACAGGGTGGAAATTGCCGAGAGCATTGTGATGTAGAGCAGCCTCGGCTGGAATGTTACACTGGACAGCAACGCCCGTGTTACGGGAAGCAATGAAATTAACATCGCGATTCGTGACGCGGAAAATTCTCCTCTGGATATTAGGGAAATTACCATACTGCGAAGCCGCCCTTCAGGATCGGGCCTGGATGCGTGATGACAACGAGAATATCGAAAAGTGATGAGAGGCATTAAACAGAAATCACTAAAAAAGGCGCCTCATGTTATGAGACGCCTTTTAGAATTTCAACATATTTCGGACTGCTATTTCTTCCAGAATCGCCTGAATCCTAAAGTAGCACCACCAGCTAAAAAGAGAAGAGAACTTATAGGCTCAGGTGCATGAGTAGTTGTACCTGGACGAACTATGAAGTCAAGTGCGTCGTTGCTGGCAGGACTGCTAAGCCCTACGTTATTGGCATATTTGTTGTTATTGTTTCTACCACCTGTCGCGAAAAAGTTTCCCCAGGTCGGAGCCAAATCAGTTTCAAAAGAATATACTGCATTGCTTGCTTTACCATCAAATTTGATTCCATAGATATCATTTGTAGAACTACCGGTTACAGTCCAGGTCTGTGGACCTGTAACAGCTCCTGTACTACCATTGATTATCACATTTGATATATCACCTGATGTAGCAGTACCGGGCATTTCCAATATCATGTCCCATATATCATGACCATCGAAAAGAGTGTATTCATATGACCAGATTCCTGATATGTCATTAAACGAAACATCCCACACAATGTTAAAATTGCCATTCCAGTTATCGTCAATTCCTCCTGAGTTAGTACTTCGTGAACCTTCGTAATCACCAGGATCCACGCTTTGTCCATTAAGACCTGCGTCAGCTATCGAAGTACTAATAATAAGAGTTAAAATGAATAGGAGGATAAGTACTCGTCTGTAGGCTATTTTATTCAATTATATGTCCCCTCAAAATACGGACTATACACCACGTGTTTGTTCCTCACGAATGAACAATTTTTTGTAAAGTTAGTTAGTTATGCAAAAATTTTAATAAATATGTGTCATTTAGTCAAATAAGTAATGTTTATAATCTTGATTACTATTGCATATGAGTAAGTTTGCACAACTATTATTTGCAATCTATTAAAAGCTCTCTTTCCAGTGGGGGAGCAAGCTGTAATTGATAAATAGAGCAATTACCCTACCAGCCTTCCTTACTGTATTTTTCAGCATTTAATATAATAAATCCAGCAGGTTTCAGATTAAGGCCTCCTGATGCACACCTGCGTGACAGAGGTACGGAACGAATCATATGTCAGCAGTAGGGGCAATTCATGAATTACCCCTACTGGGTTAGATGCTAAGCAACTTTCTTAAACATCTGCTTCTTTGCCTTGCAGACCGGACACTGTTCAGGGGCTTCCCCTTCTACTGTGTATCCGCAGATATCACAGACGTAGTAGTCAGTGTCAGCGTTGTTGCCAAGATTATCGAGGGCCTTCTGATAAAGACCTGCATGCACCTTTTCCACATCATTGGCAAAGTTGAAACTCCGCAGAGCGCCTTTGTGCCCTTCTTCTTCAGCATCCCTGATCATCTCGGGATACATTTCCTTGAATTCATGTGTCTCTCCACTAATTGCA
>CAMYJJ010000299.1 GCA_947258735.1 Thermodesulfovibrionia bacterium
ATGTGCTCATGGATGCCATAAGCCATTCTGTGGGAACTGAACGTTCGGTGACTGATGAAATTGCAGAACATCATTCTCATCTCATGATATATACAGAGGAGATAGAGCGGGTAAGGGCACGGTATGATGCGAAGAAAAAAGAGATGAACCTTGTTGATTTTGATGATCTCCTCTTCTTATGGAAAAAAATACTCACTGATGTTCCTGAAATAAGGGAAAAGCTTTCACAGAGGTTCCTTCATGTGCTTGTTGACGAATACCAGGACACAAACAAAATTCAGGCTGAAATCGTTGATCTTATGGCGATGCATCACAAAAACCTGATGGTGGTGGGTGATGATTCACAGGCCATCTATTCATTCAGGGGCGCCTGCTTTGATAATATCATTGAGTTTCCGGAACGATATCCCGGTACGAAGGTATTTACATTAACGACAAATTACCGGAGCACCGATGAAATTCTGTATGTCGCAAACGAGAGTATTGCCCATAACTCAAGACAGTTCCCAAAAGAGCTGCATTCAACAAACCGGACCGGCCCGTCACCTGCTCTTGTCCCCTTAAAAAACCTGTCCCAGCAGGCAGAGTTTATCTGTCAGAGAATTCTTGACCTCATTGACGAGGGGGTACCCATACAGGAAATTGCAATCCTGTACCGGTCACATTTCCAGTCAATGGACCTTCAGATGGAACTGACCAGAAGGAGGATACCCTATGAAGTCAGGTCTGGCCTGCGTTTTTTTGAACAGGCCCATATCAAAGACATCGTGTCATATCTGAGGGCCCTTCTTAATCCCATGGATGAAATATCATGGACACGGGTGCTGAAGCTGACGCCGGGAATCGGAAACGTAACCGCCAGAAATATCTGGAAAGCCATTAGCGAAAAAGAACATCCCCTTGAGACAATCATGTCTGAAGAGATACTCAGGAGACTGCCAAAAAGAGGCAGGGAAAACTGGCAGATGTTCAGGGCCAGTATGGAAGGGCTTGAAGAAGAGGGAGTGCTGAACAGTCCGGCAGAATCGATCAGGCAGATACTGGAAAACGGATATGATGGCTATCTCCAGAAAAATTTTGAGAACTATGAAGACAGAAAAGAGGACATAGAGCAGCTCTCCAATTATTCCAATAATTTTAAATCAACAGGAGAGTTTCTCAGTGACCTGGCGCTGCTCAGCAATGTACAGTCCGAAGACATTGTTGAACCGGATGAAAAGGGCGAAACAATTGTGCTCTCAACAATCCACAGGGCAAAAGGGCTTGAGTGGTCACGGGTCTTTATTATCGGTCTTGCTGACGGGAGCATGCCTTCTGCAAGGTCTATGGGAGATATTGAAAAAGAGGAAGAGGAGCGGCGGGTCTTCTATGTTGCCCTGACCAGGGCAAAGGACGAGCTCTACCTGTGCTATCCCATTATGGACAACAGGTGGTATGACGGCGCAATTGTGAAGCGGCCTTCCATGTTCATACAGGAACTTCAGGAAGATTCGTATGAACAGTGGGAAATAGAGGAATAGAGGGAGTTATTTTAAGAGATAAAGAAACATGATATTTGTAGCGTATATAAATATTATGCCCATGGAATCCCAAGCAAGAAACAGGGGTTTTTTACTTGCCCTGTAGGTCAGACCAATGATGGCTATCGCGGTCATGGTAATGGCGGACAGGGCAGAGATGATGTGATTCATATTGACAAAGGAGAGGATCGGGCCTTTCATGAAAAAAGTATCGTCTATCACAAGAATGAACAAGTTGAATATATTACTCCCGAACAGGTTGCCGATAGCAAGATTTAATGCATCTATCCTGACTGCGGATATCGATACAACCACTTCCGGGAGAGACGTTGACAGTGCAATAAAGATATTGCCTACAAACGTCTTGCCCAGCCCTGTGCTTAACGCAATCCCTTCCCCTATCTTTGGAAGAAAAACAGCAGCCACTATAATTATCAGTCCATTGATACTGTAGTTTATCAGGGCTGTTTTAAGGGAGACGGCTTCATATTTAAGTTCAACTGCTCTTTCTTTAACATAGTGAGACCGCTGCCGCTTCTCATACATAAAGACAAGCCTGATTGCGGTGAAATACACTATGATGATAATCAGGCTGTATATCCCGATCCACCCGAAAGAGCCTGTATGCTCTCCTGCAGCAAGACCGATAGCAGCAATGCTCAGGAGCAGGATACCAAAGCCTGCTGATAATATATTTCCCTGATGTGCTTTGGTCGAAAGCGGCATGGGACGATAAATGACATCAAGACAGCCATAAATGAGCATATTGAATACACAACTTCCTAAAATATCCCCAATTGCAATATTGGGAACATCGATTATGATTACAGAGCTCATTCCGGTTATAAGTTCGGGTAAAGACGTTATCGACGCTAACATCATGAGACCGATCCATGTCCTTCCCAGTCCTGTTTTCTCAGCTATGATGTCACCGTACCTGGCAAGTCGTGATCCGGAGTAAACAATTGCAGCAGTGCAGATGACAAATGAAGGCCATAAAAGCATTTTATAACACGTCCTCTCTGTTTCCGTGAAGGTATTGTATACTTAGTTTGATTTTATAATATAAATTCCTGTTTGTATAATCTGGATCAGGAGTCAATGTTAAAATAAGAAGGTTATTACTATGGTATCTTTTTCTTAATTATAAAAACATGCTGGAATATTCTGTGGATTGGCCACTGTCCGATAATTTAATAACTAGCTTCAGTGTCATTCTGAACTTGTTTCAGAATCTCGCAGTTTCAATGCATTGCTTAACGCTGAGATCCTGAAAAAGTTCAGGATGACAGTTCTCTGACAGACAGCATTTCACAAACCAGGAGTCTTAACATATTTTTAAAATGAAAATAGCGAGTTTTAATGTAAATTCTATTCGGGCGAGATTACCTATTGTCATTGACTGGCTAATAAAAGAATCGCCTGATGTCCTTTGTGTGCAGGAGCTGAAATGTCAGGACAGGGACTTTCCGCAGAAGGCTTTTCAGGACATACACTACAACGCGGCCTTTAAAGGGGAAAAGTCTTACAATGGTGTAGCCATATTAAGCAGAACACCGATTGCTGATGTTCGTACGGGTTTCGATAACAAAGAGACGTACGGTCCCCGCCTTATAACAGCAACCATACATACTATTCCGATCATGAACACGTATGTTCCCCAGGGTTATGAACCGGATTCTGCGAAGTTCACAGAAAAGCTTGAATGGTTTAAGAAGTTGCATGCATTTCTTAAGAAAAATTTTGATCCTGAAAAGCCCCTGTTATGGTTAGGTGACTTTAATGTTGCGCCTGAACCGATGGATGTGTATGATCCTGAGAAATTGTACGGCCATGTTGGTTATCATCCTGATGAACATGATGCACTGAAGCTGCTTAAAGAGTGGGGCTTTGTGGACATCTTCCGAAAACACAAACCCGGTCCGGGTCAGTATACATTCTGGGATTACAGAATAAAAAACGGTGTAAAAAATAACATTGGCTGGCGGATAGACCACATATGGGCCACAAAACCTCTCGCCCGGAAATCAGTTGATTCGTGGATCGATATGGAACCAAGGCTCATGGATAAACCTTCTGATCATACGCCGATAGTGGCAGAGTTTGAAGTTTAAATTAAAGAAGTGACAAGTGACGGGTAACGCGTGACGAGTAAC
>CAMYJJ010000300.1 GCA_947258735.1 Thermodesulfovibrionia bacterium
TGAATAAGAAATTCCATAGTTGCTTATCCCGCCTGAAGCATCGACTGTTACATTTTTCAAAGTCGGGGATCCTCCAGTAATATTCCAGAAACCATAATTTTCATCTGTACCGCCTGATGCAGTTATTCTTGCAGTATTAATAGACGGAGAAGAATACCTCTGAATATGGATCGCTTGATTTTTTGCCCCTCCTGTAGCAATAACTGATATATTGGTCATTTTAGGAGCTGAATTGTTGTCCATGTCAAATCCAATGTTGCGGGTAGCGTCCAAAACGCGTACATGAACATTGGACATTGATGGCGAAGAGTTACTGTCCATATAGACCCCGATCGTTAAATTCCCTCCTGTTGAAATTGCTGTGAAATTTGTCAATGTCGGCGAACATTCATTGAAGCAAATAATGCCCACATTCTCATCTGCACCAGACGCAATTGTTGTGACATTCGTTATTTTAGGGGAAACATTCTCCATCGCTATTGCAACTGCGTATGTTCCTCCCCCGGTATTTTCCACTGTTAAAAAGCGAACCTCAGAGAAGTCTGAACTGTCAACTACCCCTGATCTCCAGTCATCGCCAAAGTTGCCAGTTATTTTTGTCGTATTCTCACCGGAACCTTCGATATCAACATAGGGGAGCATTTGCAAGGTCATTGATCCTAAATCATACACTCCTGGCATAATCTTCAGGAGACAGGGATTTGTCGATGATGGTGTTCCGCACCATGTTGCAACCTCACTCATTGCAGATAGAGGGGCAGTATAATCTCCTCCACCCTGTGCTACGACAGCAACTTTCACATATGACCCACCGCTTCCACTACCTCCTGACGATGCTGTTACCTGAACTGTCCCGTCAGGGAACTTAATACCTCCACCTGTGGATTCAATTGTTCCATTCACAGTGAGTATTTCTGTTGGATATGAAGTTCCTATTCCAATATTGCCATTACCGTCAATCACCATGCCCTGGGCAAAAGCAAATGAATGTGTGAACAGCAAAGCGATGAATACTATTAATATTATTATCTTCATCTTCATATCTCCTCCTTACTGCAAACATACGGTTCAATTTATATCAAATGAGAGCAGTATAGTTTATTTTTAGCATAGGGCAGAAAAGTTAGAAAGTCCTTATCCTGACTATACCAGAAATTCCTCAATTTATTTCAGAAGACAATTGATTCATAAAGAACTCTTTAAAAAAAATGATTGAAATTTTCAAGAAAAGAGAACTGATTCTGTCAGTTGTATATGTGACTTAAAATTATTTAAGCGACAATAATAGCTCTTAACAATAATAAAATGTTAAAATATTAAGTCTAAATCATTGACTTTAATTCAGATTTATAATTCATATGACCATTTGAGATATGCCACAAGAATACAATGCAAACAAACATAGACCCTCAGCTTTAGTTGTACTTCCTGTTTATAATGAAGAAAAAGCTCTCAGAAAAGGTGTAGAGACACTTTCTCTATTCCTAAAGGACTATGACAGATATGAATGGGGAATAGTAATTGCTGACAATAACTCCAATGACAGTACGAGTAAAATAGGTTGTGATCTGGAGACTGAAAACCCGATAGTCAAATATCTGCATATCCCGCGAAAAGGCCGCGGTATTGCGCTTCGTACTGCCTGGGAGCAGGCAGAATCCGATTTTGTCAGCTATATGGACATTGATCTTTCGACGGGCCTGGATGCCCTCATAAAAGCTATGGACGTGCTGAGAGAAGGGGCGGATATTGCTGTCGGCACAAGGCTTTCGAAAGAGTCAAATACAACGAGGTGCCTGAAGCGTGAATTCATATCACGCAGTTATAACATCGTTATCAAGATGTCGCTCGGTACCCATTTCAATGATGCCCACTGCGGATTCAAGACCGGTCGCCGTGAGGTTGTGCAGAAGATACTGCCTTATATTGACGATAACGAATGGTTTTTTGACACGGAATTCCTTTTTTATGGTGAAAAGCTGGGACACAAGATCGTCGAAATACCGGTGACCTGGATCGAGGACACTGACACAAAGGCCAAGATATTCAAAGACGCATATGATGATTTAAGCGGTCTTTACCGGTTGCGTTTTCACAACAATTTAACAAAAACAGGAGAAAAAACATGAATGTGCTAGTTACCGGAGGAGCCGGTTACATTGGGAGCGTTGTTGTCGAGATGCTCCTTCAACAGGGGTTTTCTGTTGCGGTTGTAGATAGTCTCATTGAAGGCCACAGATCAGCCATCCCTTCCGACATTCAGTTTTTTAAAGAGGACATCGGGGACCGGGAAGCCATCAGAAATATCCTAGTCGACAAAAAAATAGACGCGGTGATCCATATGGCAGGTGAGACGCTTGTATCCAAATCGATGACGCAGCCCGAGGATTATTTTATAACCAATGTGTCCAAAGGACTCGAACTGCTTGAAGCCATGCGTGAAGCGGGGACAAAGAGGATCATTTTCTCATCGACCGCCGCGCTCTTCGGAAACCCGGAGTTTAGTCCTATAAACGAAGAACACCAGACCTACCCTATAAACGCGTACGGCCGCTCAAAACTTATGTTCGAGCAAATGCTTGAATGGTATGGAAAGGTACATGACCTTACATACATATGCCTGCGCTATTTTAACGCGGCCGGGGCCACGGCCGAGCATGGCGAGCATCACCCTGTAGAAACGCACCTCATTCCCATTGTATTACAGACCGCTCTCGGCCAGAGGGAGTATGTGGAGATCTACGGGACGGACTATGACACAAAAGACGGGACCTGCGTCCGTGATTATATACATGTAGAGGACCTTGCGAACGTACATATCGGAGCGCTCCGTAAGATGGATGAGATTGGGTCGCAAAAACTTAACCTCGGGAATGGCGAAGGATATTCTGTTAAGGAAGTTATCGAAGCAGCCCGTGAGGTTACCGGTCACCCAATCCCTGCCAGGGAATCCGCCCGCCGTGCGGGAGATCCCGGGACCCTTGTTGCCACATCAGAACGCACCCATAGATTGATCGGGGTAAAATTCAAATACCCGGATATCAAACAGATAGTTCAGTCTGCATGGGACTGGCATTCGAGGAATCCCACTGGTTATCCGGATTGATTAAAAATAGTTATCGGTTCACAGCGAACAGTTGACAGTGAAGGAATATAAATGAACATCTTAGTTACCGGTGGAGCAGGATTTATAGGTTCACATACTGTTGACAGACTTCTTGATATGGGCCATCAAGTCCGAATCCTTGATAATCTGCAAAAGCCTGTACACCTGAAGGGCGAACCTGATTATTTGAATCATGACGCAGAATTTATTTTAGGCGATGTTAGAGAAAAAAATACTCTCATGAATGCAATGGAGGGAATTGATGCTGTATACCATTTAGCTGCGTATCAGGATTACCTGCCTGATTTCAGTACATACTTTCACGTGAACAGTGTTAGTACGGCACTTATTTACGAGATAATTGTTGAACATAACTTTCCGGTAAAAAAGGTAATCGTTGCATCTTCACAGGCTGTACTGGGTGAAGGTCTGTACCGGTGTGAAGAGCATGGAGAGTTGATTCCGGATATCAGACTGGAAGAACAGCTGTCAAAAGCTGACTGGGAGCATCACTGCCCTCATTGCG
>CAMYJJ010000301.1 GCA_947258735.1 Thermodesulfovibrionia bacterium
TGAGCTACGGTGGCTCATAAGTTAATGACCAATATCAAAGCTCAAATGTCAAATGAAAGTCAACCGGATGAAAATCAGATAATTCAGAGTTCAGAGAGATCAGCATTTTATGTCATTAGAATTAATGTTTCAATTGACATTTGGACTTTTACATTTGACATTAAAAAATATAATTACACAAAAATAAAATCAATGAAACCAAAATAAAAACCCTGCAGGATATGCAGGGCTCATAATAAGTAAAATGATGTAACGAACGCTTATCCGCCTTCAGATATTCTCTCGTCTTCTTCCTGTCGTGTTTTGCAGTCTATGCAGAAGGTAGTTACCGGTCTGGCTTCAAGACGCTTAATGCCAATTTCGCTGCCGCATTCTTCACATTTGCCATATTCTTCGTTATTGTCAATACGCTCAATAGTCTCTTCTATTTTTTTTAGCAGCATGCGCTCCCTGTCCCGTAATCTCAGCATGAAGTTCCTGTCAGTCTCTGCAGTGGCCTGGTCTCCCATATCAGGGAAGTTCAGTTCCGAAGGCAGGGCATTAAGCGTGTCTTCAGCTTCCTTCAGAAGAGACTCACGCTGGGCAATCAGGTTCTGCTTAATCTCCTGTATCAGCTTTTCCCTTCGTGACATGGCCTTTTTCTTTTTTGGAGCAGCAGTTTTCTTTTCAGTCTTTTTTACAGCAGGCTTTTTTGTTTTTACCGTTTTCTTCTTTGCCGAAGTCTTTTTTGCCGTTGCTTTTTTCAGCTTTGACGTGGCCGTTTTCTTCTTTGCCGAAGTCTTTTTTGCCGTTGATTTCTTTGCCATTAATTGTACCTCAATCTTAGTTGTCTAATTTAAATAAACTGTAAATTAACAAATTAACTTATTCTAAGTCAAATCGATGTGAAAGTTTTTAACAGCTTGACAAAGCGATAATAATTTCTTTAAGTTATCGCAGTATATACTTAGTTATTTATTTGTATGTGCAATATATTATTAACCTGCTGACCGGCATGTCCTGGCACATGCTTTTTATTAAAGATATTCAATACATTTTGAGACAGATGGCTGTTATATATAATCTGGAGGAATAATGATACTTGGAGTCAATGTTGATCATGTTGCTACGGTAAGAGAGGCCAGGCAGGAGAACGAACCCGATCCGGTTATTGCTGCATCAATGGCAATCAGGGGAGGAGCTGACGGCATCACTGTTCATTTGCGCGAAGACAGAAGACATATTAATGACAGGGACCTGAGACAGATAAAACGCAAGGTGAAGAACGTTGAACTCAATCTTGAGATGGCGGCTACAGATGAGATGATACATATTGCCCTGAAGATCAAGCCTGACATGGTAACGCTGGTACCTGAAAAGAGAGCGGAACTGACAACAGAGGGGGGACTCGACTTGTCAGGGAACAGCAGGAAACTTAAAAAGGCAATTGATACGATCCAGACCAGGGGAATACCTGTGAGCCTGTTTATAAATCCAATCATTCAAGACATTAATATGTCAAAAAAGCTTGGAGCAGCAATGGTAGAGATCCATACCGGTCTGTATGCTAACGCAAAAGGTGCGAAACAGACAGCAGAACTGAACAGGGTAAAAAAGGCTGTCAGAAGAGGAACGGACATTGGTCTTCAGGTAAATGCCGGACATGGACTGAAATTTGCCAATGTTAAGAGAATCGCCTCCATTAAAGGGGTTCGCGGTCTCTATATCGGACACAGCATTGTTGCAAACTCGATTTATTCAGGAATGGAAAAAGCGGTCAGCGAAATGAAGAGATTGATTAATCAAAGTATTAAATAATTGTTATCCGTTATTAGTTATTTGTTGTTTGTTTTAGGAATTTATTAACGGATTACGGGCACGGAGTACGGATTACGTTTGTATAATATGATCTACGGAATAGGCATTGACCTGGTCAAAATCGAGCGGATGAAGGAAGCCCATGAGAAGTGGGGGATAAAATTTTTTGAAAGGGTCTTTACTGCAAACGAAATTGAATACTGCTTTCAAAAGAAAATTCCCTATCCTTCACTGGCTGTCAGGTTCGCTGCCAAGGAGGCCCTTATTAAGGCCATCGGATCTGAAATTGCGGTTAACATGAAGCATATTGAGATTATCAGTCACCAGAGCGGCAGGCCTTCAATACATGTAAAAGAAGAAGTTGAAAAATTTTTCAAGGAAAAAGGAATCAAACACTGCCATATTTCATTAAGTCATGAACGGGAATATGGCGTTGGCAGTATCGTGCTGGAAATGTAAACAGGGGCTTATCATGTGTATATGAAACTCAGCTGTATCCCTGTTATTACTCAAATGCTCCCCTTCTTTCAGGATGATCCAGAAGATTAAGAATCAGGCAGTATAGCTGACCTGATATTACGGTGAGTAGTATCAGTATCAATCACACGTGCATATAATTACTTCATTGGGTATAAGAATATTAAACTGAATAGCCCATATGTATATGTAATATCATAATTTGTGATCAGATTCATTGACAGGGGACAGACAATCGTTTAATCTAATAAAATGCTTGAATTTTCACAAAAAAAGGTCCGTTATCTAAATATTATTCTCATAGCGCTCATCATAATTTCTTCTCTCATCATAATCAGGTTTATGGTTAATATCTCTTTCTCAAAGAAGAATCCATATGCTGTATCCATGAACGAGAGGCAGCCAGGGAAAGCTGCTAACCGTTTGAATTTAATGCAGTTTGTACCGGTTCTTGAGAAAAACCCCTTTGGAAAACCCATGAAGTTACAGCCAATCAGGGTCTCAGAAAAATCAGATCAAAATGATACCAGATCAACGGAGATAGCTGATCTGTTCCTGGTTGGCACTGTTGTGGGGCCGAGATATATCAGCTATGGTGTCTTTCAGGACAAGACAAAGCCCGGTCAGCAGGACATTTTTACATATGGGGAAGATGTATATGGTTTTGGAACTCTGACCAAAATCGAAAGATCTGCAGTGGAGATTGAAAGAGACGGTATGAGTTATGCACTGAATATTGATTATGAGAAAAAGAATGGACAACCGGAGAAAAGTCCTGTGAGAAACATGTCACGAAAAAGAAACACATCAAGAAGTACGTTTGCAAAAAAGATAGGTGAGAGAGAATATCTTCTCGATAGGACAAAGGTACAGAAATCCATTGAAAATCCCGAGCACGTGCTTACGGACGCACGGCTATTACCAAACATCATTGACGGAAAACAGGAAGGGTTCAGGATCAGTGAAGTGGTCAGGGACGGACTATACCACAGCCTTGGATTAAAAAACGGAGATATACTGTTAAACATAAACGGCCTTGAGATATCTAATCCTGAAGTTGCCATTCAGGCCATGTCCGCCTTGAAAGGAATGAACCGGATCAATCTGGACATCATAAGAAGCGGAGAAAATATGTCCATTGATTACCAGATAAGATAGTATTTATTGACAATTTATAAATGATTCATGATAATGTTGAGAGTAATCCTCAGGAGTTGAAATTCAATAATATGATAAAGGTATATATATGATTACAAGTAGATTGCTGGTCACCATCTGTTTAATCGTCTCGATAGTATGCTCATTTGCCGACATGTCATCTGCACAGGGTGATGGTAAAGCAGAAAT
>CAMYJJ010000302.1 GCA_947258735.1 Thermodesulfovibrionia bacterium
TATACCGGAACTCACGATAATAACACCATCCAGGGATGGTATAAGTCAGAATTGACTCAGAAGGACAGAGAAAGGATTTCTCTCTATCTGGGAAGAAATGTGAATGAGGAGAATATACACTGGGAGCTGATACGCCTTGCAATGATGTCTGTTGCTGATCTGGCAATTATTCCTATCCAGGACATCCTGGGTCTTGACGAAAAGCACAGGATGAACCTTCCTGCCAGTGCAAATGGAAACTGGGAATGGAGATTAAAGCAGGAGCAGCTCTCAGATGCATTGACAGAAAAACTGTCTGATATGGCTGCTGTTACAGGCAGGGATGCGTCGGTTGATAAAAGATAATAACAGGTACAAGCAAAGAGAAGTTACGTGGTCACTGCACCGGGCTGAAAGTTCGACATCATACGATCAAACTCTTTTTTCTTTTCCGGATCTCCTGCATCATCAAACCTTACAACAACCTGAATATATTCCAGACCGAGGACTGAATCAACAGCCTGTATTCTGATAACGTCAGCAGTGAGTCCGTAAAGCTGGCGACTGTTGTTCAGTTCAATGTCGACCTGCACATTATCCAGAATGTTTGGCAGCCCGTCCCTGGTATTGAATATGCCCAGTATACCGCCTTCACTGAGATTAATCACATGTCCCTCGCAGGTTTTGTTCTCAAATTTGAGACATATTTTCCCCTCTGACCTGATCCGTTCTGATTTCCGTCTGTCTCCCGGTACCTGGTCACGCTTTCCCATGATTTTTTTAATAGTGCTGACTAAATGCTCCATTAACAGCGGCTTGATAAGGTAGGCATCGGCCCCCAGTGCGATCACTTTTTTCAGGCTTTCTTCCCTCCTGTCTGAAGACATGATAACAACCGGTATTGTGCTTAACACTGAATGACCCTTTCTCCATTCAAGGAACACATCACCATGCAGCAGTGGCATTTCCCTCTCGTAAATAATAAGGTCATACCGGGTCTCCTCAACCCTTTTTTGAATGTTTCTGCCGTTATTGGCAACTTCGCATTCAAATTTGGGAAAATGATCCTGCAGGGTATATCTGATACACTGCCTTACTGATGAATTGCATTCAGCTATGAGGACTTTTATTTTTTCCATAATCATTGCACTTCAAATTCAGAATCATTCGGCATAATATTAATTTGCATTTGCACAGCCATTGATCTCATCAATCAGTCCCCGAAGCCTGCCAAAATCCCTGTTGTTAAAATCAACTAACAATCTTGGTTTGTTCATGAGGTCCGGCTCATCATGTTCGTCCGGCAATGGGTCTGACATACAGATCTTACCGTCCGGCTTAAGGATAATATGAAATTTTTCATTCAATCGTTCTACGCATAACGGGTCTATACCCGAGTTAAGCCTTATAACAAGCTGGCCATTTACGTATCTCAGGCTGTGATATCGGCTGTAGAAATGGTCAATTCGTGAGACAGCTTCTTCAATTGAGTCTACGCATTCAAAGAGATTAAAGTCATAGTCATCAATATAATCAGGAGACATGAGCTCTTCTTTGAGAAATCTCAGCCACCTGTCCCAGTATGTCCCCCCTGGCTCATCAACCAGTACCAGAGGCAGGGGATCGTGCTTGCCGGTCTGCAGGAGTGTGAGCGTCTCCATTGCTTCATCAAGTGTTCCAAACCCTCCGGGAAACAGTGCCACTGCATCAGCCTCCTTCAGAAAAGCCACCTTGCGGTTAAAAAAGTATTTATAGGTTATCAGCCGCGGATTTCCTATGAGCACGGGATTGGGTTTCTGTTCAAACGGGAGCTGAATATTCGCTCCGAAGGAATGCTCCGGCCCTGCTCCCTCATTTGCCGCCTGCATTATTCCGGAGCCCCCCCCGGTAATGACCATATATCCGGATTCAACGAGTTTTTTCCCAAAATTGCAGGCAATTTTATAAATTGGTTCATTCTTCTCAGTTCGTGCGGAACCGAAGACAGTTACTTTTCTGATATGGCTGTACGGACTGAACATCTTTCCGGTAAACCGCATTTCCTTAAGTGTTGTGTTCATCAGCTTCATATGGGCCCTGTCGTTATTCTCCTGTCCGGCCTTTAATGCAGCAAGGATCATCTCCCTGACAAGTTCAGTATGGCTGATTTCACCAACAAGTTCCATAAGGTCATCAATGGCCGTATCAGCGGTGCCATTTGTACGCGTAAAATGTAAGTCAATCATGGTTACTTCCTTTTCTTAGCAGATTTAATAAATATGAGCTGTCATCATGTCAATATCCTGATGATATATTAATCGTCACACAATCACAATCCCTTAACCCCTTAAAATTAATATTAAAGAAAGGGGTATGCTCTTGATAAAAGATGCATGCACTGAATTGCATGTCATGACAGCATTATATATCAGAATTTAAACCCTCAGCCGGTTGAATATGAACAGGGATGCAGCATGCTCCTAATATTCAATATATAGCTAGTGTTTGTCCATAACCTGCCGATTTATATGTATGTCATACCCGGGTTCAGTAATCGGGTATCTCGGAGCGAGTCTACGCGAAGAGTCGCTTCGACCAGAACCTATTGAAAAAACTGGATTCCCGACTAAGGATTTCGGGAATGACGGAAAACGAAGTCGAATTTATGGACAGCCTCTCATTAACGTGTTTACATAATATCTATTAATTATTATTATATTACTATTAACAGGTTGCTTAAATTGTTAATCTGATGAATGATACGTTCAACGGGTTCAATTGAATCTTTTGAGTATATAATGCTTATTATTATCATGGCCAGTAAGGTAATCCGGTACTAATCCGGAGAACGTAACGGAAATAATAGGAGACCACGTATGCTACTTGGCTTAATTATCGGTGTTGCCCTTGGCAGTTGCATCAGTATCATCCTTCTTGTGGTAGTAAAAGATTTATCAACCCAGTCAAAACATAATGAACTGAAGTACAGGCAGGGCAGCATTAAGTAAGACTCACCTTTACAGCAGAAGCTCCATCTCTATACAAGCTCCGGGTATTAATTTTATGCTTCATAATTTTTCTATCTGTCCCTCCTCCTTTTCCTTCTTACCTTATCACCGGCCAGGGTAAATCCCACGGATGTTCACACTGTTTACTGTGTAATAAAAAGGACGCATCAGTAAAATGTGATCCTGTCTCAGGCCGTTGTTCAAACTGGTATAACTTGCCGTTAACAGTAAATCTTAATGCAAAGGAATGGAGGTATCCCCTGTCATGTTCCTTGTCTTTCTCCTTTTTATGATAGACCGTATCACCGAGAACTGGTGCTCCGAGACTCTTCAGGGCCACTCTGATCTGATGGGTCTTTCCCGTATATGGTCTGACCAGATACAGTCTGAGGCCGCTTCCCAGTGCATAACTGAAAAAACTGGTTATCGCAGGATTTTTGTTCCCTCTTGTGAGTTTCCAGCTCCCCCGACGGGACTTCGCCATATCACCCCTGATCGTCCCCTGTTTTTTTCGGGGATTACGGTCAGAAATAGCGAGATAATATTTTTCTACCATTCTATTGCTGAATGCATAGGAAAGTTCACGTGCAATATTTTTATTCTTAGCAATGAGAAGAAGTCCTG
>CAMYJJ010000303.1 GCA_947258735.1 Thermodesulfovibrionia bacterium
AGTATCAACTCCTTAGTATCTGTATTTACCGCGAAGTGCTGGACATTCAAAAACCTGCCTAAAGGTAATAGTTCCTGTATTCTACATGTAGATTGTTAATATTCAGGGACATATTGTAAAACGGCATTACAAACAACCTTTCTAATAAAGGAGCATATGGTTATTCTCACAGAGAATGAACCTCTCCCGTCTTCTGCAGATAAAAAAATCATTGACAGATGACAAGGAATGTGCGATAAATTAACTAGACTTTCAACATTTCAACTCACATTAGCAGCACCTTATAAGAAAGGAGGATTGACATGTCAACGTTACTAAGTATGCTGACACAGCAACTGGGAGGCGATACATTGAAAAAAATCAGCAGCCAGCTCGGAGCTGATGAAAATGCCACAAAAGGGGCAGTATCTGCTTCTCTTCCGCTTCTGATCAATGCGCTTTCGCGCAATGCATCAAATAATGAAGGTGCCGATGCACTCTCAAACGCCCTCTCAAGAGACCATGACGGAGGTATTCTCGACAATCTGCAGGGGTATCTCGGCAAATCTGACACCGCTGCCGGCGAAGGAATACTGCGTCATGTGCTTGGCGGGAAACAGAACGCGGTACAGAACGGTCTGAGCAAGTCAAGCGGTCTTGACTCATCATCAATCGGAAAACTCATGGGTATGCTCGCACCGGTCGTCATGGGTACCCTCGGGAAAGTAAAACGCGAAAAAGGTCTTGACACACAGGCCCTTGCTGGGTTCCTTGGACAGGAAAAGCAGGAAATGGAACGCAGTGAGCCAAAGGCAATGGGCTTAATGAGTTCCCTTCTTGACTCAGACGGGGACGGAGACGTTGTTGCAGGAGACCTTGTTAAACACGGAATGAGTCTGTTCAGTAAATTTTTTAAACGGTAAATGAATGCGACAATGTTGACGGCTTATTCATCACAACATGAAAAGGAGGAAGAGAAATGGGAATTTTTGATTTTGTAAAAGACGCAGGAGAAAGACTCTTTGGAGGTAAGGAAGCACGTGCAGAGGCAAAGCAGGATACAGAGGAGGCCCTTGTCAATCAGGTCAACCAGATGGGCTTTAAGGTGGAAAACCTGAACATTGATTTCAACAACGATGTCGCGGTAATCAGAGGAACAGCAGCAACACAGGAAGAAAAAGAGAAGGTTGTGCTTCTTGTGGGAAATACAAAAGGTGTCGGTCAGGTGGATGACCAGATGACGGTCCAGATGCAGACAGCCGAGGCCATACTCTATACCGTAGCAAGCGGCGATACCCTTTCCAAGATTGCCAAAGAACAGTACGGAAGTGCGGGCAAGTATATGGCCATCTTTGATGCCAACAAACCGATGCTCAAGGACCCGAACAAGATCTATCCGGGCCAGGTGCTGCGCATTCCGCCATTAAAGTAATGAGCTGCCGGTACAACAGACAACAGGATTGTACGGGAAAGGTTGTGTATGAATAGAACGCGTACTTTTTTCCTCATGGTAACGCTTACGATACTCTTTGTCGTTATCGGAGGAGCGCTCGGAGGAAAACAGGGAACTGTCATTGCATTTGTCATCGCTGCCGGAATGAATGTATTTTCATACTGGTTCAGTGACAAGATGGTCCTTCGGCGCTATCAGGCCTCACAGGTGGGGCCGGAAGACCAGTCCCGGCTGTACCCGATCGTTGAGGCACTGGTCCGGAAGGCCGGTATGCCCATGCCAAAAGTATTTGTCATTCCGGAACGTAACCCAAATGCATTTGCGACCGGACGCAATCCCGAGCACGCGGCTGTGGCCGCAACAGAGGGAATTCTTCAGATACTTGATGACGAGGAATTATCAGCTGTCATGGGACATGAACTGGCGCATGTAAAGCACCGGGACATACTTACCGGTACCATTGCCGCCACTTTTGCCGGGGCCATTGCCATGATGGGCCAGTTTGCCCGCTTCGGCGTCGGCGGTCAGGGGCGAAGAAGCAATCCGATCGGTATGATGCTGATCCTGATCGGAGCGCCTCTGGGGGCCATGCTTATCCGTATGGCTGTCTCCCGGGTCAGAGAGTATGCTGCGGACCAGGGTGGGGCCCAGATAAGCGGACAACCCCGGGCCCTTGCCAGTGCGCTGGAAAAGCTCCATGCCGGTGTAAGGGCATATCCCATGACCCATGGTAACCCGGCGCATTCACACATGTTTATCATGAACCCGTTCTTTGGGGGATTGCAGAAATTTTTTTCAACTCATCCACCGGCCGAAGAGCGCATCCGCAGGCTGCGTGCGATGGCTGAAACTGGATAATGCATCAGCATTGGTGCAGAAGGAGTACCGTAAAGAGAAATCTCTGACGAGCGGAGATTGTTAATAAAAACGAGTTACAAAATGATGAACTAAGGAGGGAGCGCATATGTCAATTGTAAAAGTCATTGAAGTAATCGCTGAAGGAGACACTGTTGAAAACGCAGTGTCAGCCGCAGTGGCTGAAGCATCAAAAACAGTCAGGAATATCAGGACTGTGTATGTTAAGGATATCCAGGCAATCGTAAATGATGATAAGGTCTCAAAATACAGGGTAGATGTAAAGGTCTCATTTATTGTAGGAAAGTAGGTACCGCATTCTCAGGAGAATCTTCTGCTGATTCTCAGAATGACATGAATGAGTTTATGCTCCCGGCACGCACGCCCCAGGCAAATGTGCCGGGAGTTGTAATATTGGCATGTTGTGTTATCGGAATATCAAAACAGGCGGTCTTATTCCTTTAAGGCTGTTCTGCTTAATGTGTGGTCAACAGACCATTTTCCGCCTCCCTTAATCATAAGCGCCAGTGCTATGGCAATGGCCAGGAGATGAAATTCAAAGCCCTCACCCTGCTTGGTGCCAAACCAGTTCATAAAAAAACCGTAAGGCA
Source organism: Thermodesulfovibrionia bacterium (assembly GCA_947258735.1). The sequence continues at coordinate 2,899 of CAMYJJ010000303.1, forward strand.
GGTGGACCATCAATACTGCTACCACCATTACAGTTCCGATTCCAAAGGCAGCGATACGGGTCAACACGCCTGCTATAAGGGCGACTGATCCCAGAGACTCTGCCATGATAGCAAGAAATGCAAAAACAGCCGGAATTTCCATTTTGTCTGTGAAGAAACCCATAGTCCCGCTGAAACCGTTCCCTCCGAACCATCCAAACAGTTTCTGCATTCCATGGGGGAAAAAAACAGCCCCCAGTATAAGTCTCAGAATAAAACCGGATATATCGTCCTCTGTCTGAATCAATTTATTAAACATGCTCTCCTCCCTTTAAACTGTTGTATGCAACCTTACGGCAATTTTAACAGAAAGAAATCCGTTTAAACAGCCGAAGGAATGAACAATGCAGTGCCTTTTCAGGTGTCTGTTTGCAAGAGATCATTCTTTCAGGTTACTCTGAATGCAGCCGGATTGTTCATCCGTTACACTCACAATATCGGGACAAAACTGCCAGTATATGCCATTAACACACCCGCAGGAATACGCCCGGTACAATGCATCCGGGCTGGCATGGAATATATTTTTTGTCAGGTGCAAAAAAAAGATTGAAAAAATAATTTAAAAATGCGATTATTATTGTCAGCAATAACTTAAATCCTTTAATAAGGAGGGGTAAATGCCTAAGAAGAAAGCGGCAAAGAAA
>CAMYJJ010000304.1 GCA_947258735.1 Thermodesulfovibrionia bacterium
AGTTTTTTTAATGTCCAGCTCTTCGCGGTAAATACAGTTAGTATGTTGTTGATAATTTTTCTTTTTTTGCGTCAGATGACGAAGGGGAGGGTACTGCTGCTGATTTTGCCCTGATTGATTCCTCTATTCGGTTCTTAAAAAGATCATTCGCTTTTTTATCTTTTCTGGATATGGCCAGAAAGGCAATAAAAAATAAGACCGGGATTGCGATTATATATGCATTTGATAACATTTCCATTTTAATATCCTTGGTTAACTTTTATATTCAGCAGACCGCCTGCTACATGTCTTTACTCATCGGCAAAAAAGGGCCTTTCCTTGAGCTCCGGCTAAAGATAATACGATATTTCCAAAATTATTGCACGTTCTGTAATACATGGCCGCTGTCTTCGCAGTTAACATGCTGACAACTGACGGCAAAAAGGTAACGTGAAGGGGGACATTCTTAACTTCATTACCTGTATGGCATGAGTTAACGTCATTAAGAACGTCCCCGGGGGTAAGCCGCTGATTTATTGCTTTTCTGTTTGCTTCATGGTCTCATCTGCCAGTTCGTGTATCTCTGCCATCTCTGCAGCTTCTTCTGTCAGCTCAGTCTCCTCATCAACTGCTTCCTCTCTTACTATCAGAGCCGCTTTCTCATCAATGTCGAGCGTACGGTTCACATTAATCATCTCTTCACCCTTTTTCTTAAAACTGTCTGCACCTGCAATGCCATACAGCACTACAGACAGGACCAGACACAACATAATAACGGCAAATACTTTCATGTAATCATCCTCTCTTTTATATACCTTGATATTCTGATTTCTTTATAATGGAAACATCATGTACGTAACGGGTCTTTAAAACCCTGCCTGCAATGACTGTCATTCATTCAGTAACAGTCGTCCCCTCCTTTCTTTTCTGAATTTTATTTCTTATGAAGCAAAAGAGATGCCTGCAGATGTCAGAAAGTTTAATGACTTGAATTCAAATACAATTTTATTCAGTACAAGATATCGTGCATAAATAATAATCCCGAATCTGTATGCTTATACAAACATCAGCGTAGGGAAAACCATGCTGTGTGATACTTGATGATGCCATAAAAATATTAAGTCTTTACGATCCCGCGTTACAAAGAAATAGTGGTATAATGGACATTAATTTTCAGACCCTGAAACATAATATTCATAATCAAGGAGGAATCATGAGATATCGTTTTTTAAACAAAACCATCGTGTCCCTGAGTGCCGTGCTGGTCCTGCTTTTCGCTTTTGTCGGATGTGCCCATGAAAATGAGCATCAGCCGTCAGCAACACAGCAGAGGTTTGATGATATTGACCTCTGGGTCAAGATGTTTGAAGATCCTGAACGGGACCAGTGGCAGAGACCGGCAGAAGTGGTAAAGGCCATGAAACTGAATGCTGGGGATGTAGTCGCTGATATTGGCGCAGGCACAGGATACTTCACACGACGCTTTGCCGTTGCAGTCGGTCCCGTGGGGAGGGCCATCGGCCTTGATATTGAGCAGTCAATGGTGACGTATATGCAGGAAGATGCTGCAAGGCTGAAACTCAAAAACTACGAGGCACGTGTTGTGAGAACTGATGACCCGGAGCTTGCCCCGATGTCAGTAGATGTCATTTTTTTATGCAATACCTATCATCACATTGAAAACAGGGCAGCTTATTTCAGTAAAGTGTTCCACAGCCTGAAGCCGGATGGCAGAATCGTCATCGTTGATTTCTATAAAGATTCATCCATAGGGCCTCCCCGTGACCATAAGATGGCAAAGGATATTGTAGTTAAAGAAATGAGCAGGGCCGGATATACACAGATTGCATCTCACACGCTCTTGGAGCACCAGTATTTTCTGGAATTCGGACGGTAGATGTTTGCCTTGCCAAAAGACCTATTACAGCAGGGTGAAGACCTTTCAAGCGCAATGAATCGAGAGTGTGAATAAACAAAAGGACCGGAGAGTAATCGGGATGTACACGGGCGCCGCTGTTGTGGTGTCCGGGATGATCGGCACAGGGATTTTTACCACCACGGGCCTTATGGCAGAGATGGGCGCCATATCCTTCTTGCGTGGCTGATTGGCGGCATCGTAGCCATGTGCGGGGCCCTCTGCTACGGCGAACTGGGGGCAAACATGCCTGAGTCAGGAGGAGACTACCATTATCTCAGCCGCATGCTTCACCCTGCACTGGGTTTCCTTTCCGGCTGGGTCTCCCTTATCGTAGGGTTCTCTGCCCCCATTGCAGCAGCGGCAATGGCAATGCACATGTATATGGCAGAAGTCATTTCCGGGTGGCCCGTACGGTTCATGGCAGCACTCACCATCCTTTTACTGTCCCTGCTGCATGCCCATGACCTGAGACTCGGAATCAGAGTACAGCTGGCACTGGTTATCTTAAAGATACTGCTGATTGTCATGTTCATTGCCGGTGTCTTTATTACTGATCCGGTGACAGACCTCGTGCTGTCTGAGGAATTTAATCCTGATTTCTGGGGTACATCATCGTTTGCCGTTATCCTGATTTTTGTGGCGTTTGCGTACAGCGGATGGAACGCTGCCTCATATATAGGGGCTGAGATCAAAAACGCCGGCAGAAACCTCCCGGGGGCCCTTATTCTGGGGACGCTCATCGTTACTGTGCTCTATATCGTAGTCAATTATGCATATGTGCGTGCAGTGCCCATGCAGGACCTCGCAGGAGTAGAAAGTGTTGCAAACACAGCGGCTGTTGCACTGTGGGGGCAATCATACGGAAAACTCGTTTCTTTTTTCATTGCGCTCGGTCTTGTCTCGACGGTCAGCGCAATGATTATTATCGGCCCGAGGGTCTATGAAGCGATGGCCAGGGACGGTCTTTTCCCGGCAGGCATTGCACGGCTGAATAAAAACAATGTTCCGTCAATTGCGGTCGGGCTCCAGGGGATGATCGCGATACTGTTTGCGCTGACATCATCGTTTGGAACATTGCTGATTTATATCGGGTTCACGCTGAATATATTTGCAGCCCTTACTGTGTTTTCAGTCTTTCGCATGCGAAAGAAGGGGATGTCCGCTATTCTCGTGTGCCGTGGATATCCGGTTACGCCGTTGATATTCCTTGTATTTACCGTATGGATGACAATATGGAGCATTCAGTCGCAGCCTCTGGCGGCATTAGCAGGGGTAGGCACGCTGGCTATCGGATATGTTGTGTACTGGCGGTATGCCGGAAAATAAAGACTACAATGGAAGGTTCCTGATGTCCGACTATTTATCGGGATCCTTAGACAAACGATGAGCCTGATGACTTAAAGAATTCAGGGGTGGATGCTTTGCAAAGAAAGTACTGAATTAAGTATTACAAATACTGTAAACATTATTAATATCATAAAATGGGGTTCCGCCCAAAACGACGGGTTCATTCTTTTGCACGCACAAAAGAACGGAACCAAGAAAATGCGCCCCGGACCGATTTTTTAACGGTTCTTCAGTCGACCTCCGGGGAATTTGTTCAAACTCGCTTCGCTCAAACACGAACAAATTCTTTTCCCTCCGATCTCCCTCATCACCTAAAATCGCTAAAGGGGGGGACATA
>CAMYJJ010000305.1 GCA_947258735.1 Thermodesulfovibrionia bacterium
CCCAGCAGCCGCAAAATGATGCCTTAACGCAGTTTACTATTGACCTTGTACAAAAAGCTGCCGAAGGGAATATCGATCCCCTGGTCGGCCGTGAAAATGAAATCAAGCGGTCCATACAGGTCCTTAGCAGGCGCAGAAAAAATAATATTGTATTTGTTGGTGAACCCGGCGTGGGTAAAACAGCCATCGTTGAAGGCCTTGCCCTGAAAATCCATAACGCTGAAGTACCGAAGGCCGTAGAAAATGCAAGGATCTTCCTCCTTGATATGGGAAGTCTTCTGGCAGGAACAAAATACCGGGGTGATTTTGAGGCCCGGCTCAAATCTACGATAAAGGGACTGGAAAAGATACCTGACGCCATATTATTTATTGATGAAATACATACTATTGTCGGTGCCGGATCGACCAGCGGAGGGTCCATGGACGCGTCTAACCTCCTCAAGCCGATCCTTGGTTCAGGCAAGTTGCGTTGTATAGGCGCCAGCACATATGAAGAGTATAAGAATTATTTTGAAAAAGACAGGGCCCTGTCCAGACGTTTTCAGAAGATCGATATCGCAGAGCCGGACAGGGGTGAAACGTACAGGATACTAAAAGGTCTCAAGTCCTATTACGAAGAATATCACGGCGTTAAATATACGGATAAAGCGCTCAAAGCGGCAACGGACCTGTCAGCGAAATATATCAATGATAAGTTTCTTCCGGACAAGGCAATCGACGTTATTGACGAAGCCGGGGCACTGATTAAACTTTCCCCTCATTTCAATCGCAAAAAGACAGTCGGCCAGCCCGAGATAGAGTCCATAGTGGCAAAAATCGCACGCATACCCAAGCGTAATGTTTCAACGTCAGATATGGAAAAACTCAGGCATCTCGAAGATGAGTTAAAGAAAGCAGTATTTGGACAGGACACAGCCATCCAGTCACTTGCATCATCGATTAAAAGAGCACGGGCAGGTCTTGGCGCCATTGACAGACCTATCGGATCATTTCTCTTTACCGGACCGACAGGCGTTGGTAAAACAGAAGTATCTAAAACAATAGCATCTGTGCTGGGTATTAATTTTGTCCGCTTTGATATGAGCGAGTATATGGAGAAACATACGGTTGCACGATTGATAGGAGCGCCGCCCGGATATGTAGGTTTTGATCAGGGAGGTCTGCTGACGGACGAAATAAGGAAGCATCCGTACAGTGTTCTCCTGATGGATGAAATCGAAAAGGCCCATCCCGATATATTCAGCATACTCCTTCAGGTCATGGATTATGCTACATTGACTGATAACAGCGGAAAAAAGGCAGACTTCAGAAACGTAATTCTTATCATGACCTCAAATGCCGGAACAAACGATATGAGCAGGGACACCATAGGCTTCGGGGACAGGAGCAGGGACACCCGGTCCAAAGGAAAAGACGCCATTAACAGGCTCTTCAGCGCCGAGTTCAGAAACCGCCTTGATTCTACGATCACATTTAATTCGCTTTCATCGCCGGTCATGAAGCAGGTTGTGGACAAGTTTATACAGCAGTTACAGGACCAGATCAGGGACAAAAAAGTTGATATAACTCTATCGGACAGCGCCAGGAACTGGCTTGCTGAAAAAGGGTATGACCCGCAATTCGGAGCAAGACCCCTGGGCCGTCTTATCCAGTCTGAAATAAAGGACCGTTTATCTGAAGAAGTCCTCTTTGGAAAGCTCCATAAAGGCGGTTCTGTAAATATCGATGTTGACAATGATAAACTTACATTTGAATACATAAAATAGTACTCAGTGATCAGGGATTAGAAATCAGATTTTTACATGCGCGCTTCCGAGCTTCCCCGCTTATTATTTATAAAAATGCCCGTCTTTCAGTTATCAGATGAACATATATTCCCGCCGCCGGAGCTTGCGGAGCAGAGCGGTCTTCTGGCCGTCGGCGGAGATCTTTCTGAAGAAAGGCTGCTTCTTGCCTACTCCATGGGCATTTTCCCATGGTATTCAGATGACGAACCCATTTTGTGGTGGTCTCCTGACCCGCGGCTTGTACTGTATCCCGATGACATAAAGATTTCAAGGAGTCTGCAGCAGACGATTAATAAAGGGCGTTTCAACGTTACCATGGACACCGACTTTGAGTCTGTTATCAGGGGATGTGCAACAGTAAACAGAAAAGATGGTGGTGAGACCTGGATTACTGCAGACATGTTTGATGCGTATGTTGGTTTACACAGGTCAGGGCATGCCCATTCAGTTGAATGCTGGTATAAAGGAGACCTTGTCGGAGGTCTGTACGGGATATCCCTTGGATCTGCGTTTTTCGGGGAATCAATGTTTACGAAGAAAACAGATGCCTCAAAAGTCGCATTCGCACTGCTCGTTCAGCAGTTGTCAAAATGGAATTTTACTCTTATCGACTGTCAGATCACAACTGCCCATCTTAAGAGCTTTGGCGCTGTTGAAATTTCCCGCAGTGCATTTATGAAAAAACTGCAATCCTCATTGAAGAATGCTGCTGCTGGAAAAACGTGGGAATTTGATTGAATGAATTACTCCATTTTTAAAAAATTTGTCATTCCGGCAATCCTTAAGCCGGAATCCAGTTCCTTCTTAGTAATCTCTGGATTCCCGCTAAAAGAATGCGGGAATGACGGGCAAGGGAGTAGTTGATTAACCCCATAGCAAAGCGTCGGGGAATCCTTCTGGTTGAATCAGATTATCAGATTTCCAGAATAATCTAATACTCTATTGAACATTCATCATTGCAAGATAGGTAAATGCACAGAACGCATCGTCTTCAAACAACTCAAAAGTTGAGCATTCTCCCAGCTCGCATGCCTTTGTGAAATCAGCACAGGCCTTTTCCATGTCCCCGATTTCCAGATATACTGCTCCCCTGTTATCGTACGGCTTTGCCAGATCAGGGTCGATGGTGATGGCCATGTTGTAATCGAGCAGGGCAAGGTCAAAGTTGCCTGAAACAAAATAGGCAAGCCCCCTGTTATTGTATGCCCTTGCATATCCGGGATTGATCTGAATCGCATCAGTGTAATGCTTGATGGCCTTCACATACAGCTTTTTTTCAAAATTGGCAAACCCAAGATTGCTGTACGCCTTAGCAAATGAAGAATCTCTATCAATTGCCTTGATATATTCCTGTATGGCAAGATCAAATTCACCTCTCATGAAAAATATATTGCCCCGGTCGTTATATGCCTTTGCATAGTCAGGATTAATTTTAATGGCCGTGTTGTATTTCTCCAGCGCATCATCATACTGTCCGTTATTTGCATATGTCATGCCAATATTCACCAGTGCGGCAGCTCTCTGGTTTCTCCCCGTTGAAGCGCACGCTGCCAGAAGCAGAATACATGTCCATATGATAATACGGTGTCTCAACATAATATTTAAGTTAAACAGTAAATAAGTTAAGGAATAATAATTAGACTAAACAGTAGATCGCAAAAAATATGCCATCCAAGATAAGTTGCTAACATACTGATTTTATGGTGAATTAAATCAGGGCAGGTGTATTGCTTTACAATGCAATTGTTAAATAATATTACAATTGTAAATTATATTTACACTAATAATGA
>CAMYJJ010000306.1 GCA_947258735.1 Thermodesulfovibrionia bacterium
AACAAGATTAAATTCTTCAAGAATGTTCTGAAGTTTTTCCTGTCTTGTTTTTTTATCATTATCAGTAATCTCGAGAACAGCTCTGATATTGTCTTCAACATTCATCTTTCTGAAAATGGACGCTTCCTGTGGAAGGTAGCCTATTCCCATTCTTGCTCTTTTATACATGGGTGCGCTGTTGAATTGTTCACCATCAAGAGATATTTCACCGTCATCAGGAACAATGAGTCCCAAAATCATATAAAAAGTTGTGGTCTTGCCTGCGCCGTTTGGTCCAAGCAGTCCCACGACTTCTCCAGAGCTGATATTTAATGTGATATCAGAAACTACGGGCTTTCCATTATAGCTTTTTTTCAGTCCTGAAACTTCAAGAGAATGCATTACTTCAGTCCCTTTCTGTTCTTTAGAACTACCCTGCTATTTTTCACGATGGCCCGTTCATCCTCAAGAAAAAAAATTATTTCTGATCCTGTGATCACATTTCCTTTTTGAATGGCCTTGGGCTTTCCTGAAAAAATGATTTTTTCTTCATCACTGAAATACAGTGCCTCATCAGCAAATAAAGCAGTCTCACTTTTATGTACTTTTACATTACCGGCAGCATGAAGTTTCTGAATATTATTCCCATCGGGATCGGAATAGACGGTCATTTTATCTGCATGAATGGTCAGGTCCTCTGATTTGGCAACGACCGTGCCTTCAAATACCGCAATATGTTCCCTGTTGTTTGCCATCAGTGATTGAGACGTGATCACTATGGGCTGCTTTTCTTCTGTTGCATCAACAGCAAAAGCACTGATATTGAATATGAGAATGATAAGAAGACAGCTAACGATAGAATACAGCTTTAACATCATTCATGATCCTTACTTGTTCTTTGTCCAACTGTGCAGTCAGGCCTTTCCCGACAATCCTGAATTTATTTCCGATAAACTGGACCGCATCATCAGTGGTGATAAATTTGTCTGCACTGTTCCATTTTATAGTATTCGTTGTAAATGTCGTGTCTTTCATTTTCAGTTCTACAGGTGAATTCAGCGTAATATTTTCTTCATCAACCTCGTATTTTCCGCTTCCGCTTGTGAGGAATATGTCTGTCTTCTCATTTATTTTCAGTTTTAGATCATTAAGATAAATTTCTTTTTTCCCCAGCGGCATCTGGGCATTGTCAGCGGAAAGCTCCCACTTTATAAGGCCGTTCTCCTTGTGAGTGAGAAAGAGGTCTTTCATCGACGAGGTCTGGTAAGAGGGTCGTATCTTTACTTTATTCCCGCCAAAAGTAAGTATAATCAGAGTGCCGATAACGAGTAACACCGAAAGAATTAACGGGAATCTGGTCTTAAGCATACCCTAGTGTATCACAGGCTTTTTGCCAAGTAAAGGCACTGGCAAGAAAAATGCTAGCGACATTTTCTTGACATAGATTATATAAAATGTTATGAATATAACGTTTTGCTTATTGTTACTAATAGTAGCAATACTTATAGTTGTATAAGCGAAACTTTATACATCTCTTGGGTTATTCCATAGTATTGTTTGAGGGTTTTTTATGACAAAGACTGCCACGTTCGACAGAGGTATCCATCCTGAATACAACAAAGAGCTTGCATCCGGAAAAGCCGTCATCAGGGCGAAGCTCCCCCAGAGAATAGTGGTGCCTGTGAGTCAGCATATTGGTGCACCGGCACAGCCTGAAGTCGCTATAGGAGATGAGGTGAAAAGAGGCCAGGCTATTGGTTCTACATCAGGCTTTGTATCTTCTCCTGTGCACTCTTCCATATCCGGTAAGGTTATAGCTATAGCTGATTTTCCAAGCACTGCCGGCAAGATGGTCCAGTCAATTGTGATCGAGAGTGATGGCAGGGATGAGGAAGTTTCCTTTAATGAACACCCTGACTATATGAACCTGGGTGCCGATGAAATCAAGAACATGATACGGGACGCCGGCATCGTTGGCATGGGCGGCGCGGCTTTTCCTACGAATGTAAAACTTTCCCCGCCTAAAGAGAAAAAAATTGATGCCGTGATCATTAACGGTGCTGAGTGTGAACCTTATCTCACCGCTGACCACCGGCTTATGGTGGAGCATCCAAAAGAAGTGGTTGAAGGGCTTAAAATTATCATGAAGTCTCTGGGGGTTACAGAGGGGCATATAGGGATTGAAGTTAACAAGCCCGATGCAATTGAAGCCATGAATGCTGTTGTCTCCGGAGAAGAGAATATTAAGGTCTGGCCCCTGGAAATTAAATATCCGCAGGGCGCTGAGAAGATGCTGATCCGGGCGGTAAAGGGCAGGGAGGTGCCAAGCAAGGGTCTTCCCATGGATGTCGGGGTGGTTGTCCAGAATGTCGGGACAGCTCTTGCCGTGTATGATGCCGTCCGCTTTGGGAAACCATTGATCGAAAGAGTTGTTACCATAACCGGCAACGGTATCAAAGAACCGGCCAACATGAGCATCAGGGTCGGAACGCTTATGTCGGAAGTCGTTGAGCAGTGCGGTGGACTCGTTGAAGGCGCTGTAAAGGTAATAGCCGGAGGACCGATGATGGGCTTTGCGCAATGGACCCTTGATGTGCCTGTAGTAAAAGGTACGTCCGGTATTCTGGTAATGACAGAAGCTGAATATGTCCATTCCGATGAATATACTGCATGCATACGATGCGGAAGCTGCATCGATGTCTGTCCGATGGGACTTAATCCGTCCATGATAAGTATTCTGTCGGAAAAAGAATTTTTTGAGGAAGCAAAAGACTATAACCTGTTTGACTGTTTTGAGTGCGGTTCCTGCGCATACGTCTGTCCTTCCAAGAGACCGATGGTGCAGTTTATCAGGCTGGCCAAGTCGCAGGTGAAACCGTAATTAGTGACGCGTAACAGGTGACGGGTAACGAGTAAGAAACAAGACTCAGGAAAATTGTAAGGGCGAGGTGACCTCGCCCCTATCTATAGAGGAATGAATGGCAGAAGCAAAAACTCATGAACTGGTAGTATCAGTCAGTCCCCATGTAAGAGGCAAGGAGACTGTCGGGCGTATTATGTGGACCGTCAACCTCTCGCTGCTCCCTGCCTTCATAATGTCGGTTTATTATTTTGGACCCCGTGCAGTATATGTAACAGGTCTCTGTATTGTCACATCAGTCCTGTTTGAGCATGTTTACCAGGTTGGTCTCAAAAAGAAGACAACGATTGGGGACGGCAGTGCATTTCTAACAGGTCTGCTGCTCGGGCTGAATCTTCCTGTATCATCGCCATTTTATATACCAATCATCGGATCTCTTGTTGCGGTAGTAATAACCAAGCTTCTCTTTGGAGGACTTGGGTATAATATATTTAACCCTGCGCTAATCGGCAGAGCGTTTCTCCTCATATCTTTTCCAAAACTCCTTACCACCTGGACCGAGCCAACTGCCAAATTTATAGCAATGGACGCAAAAACAACGGCAACACCTCTGAGCATTTTAAAAGAGGAAGGACTGATAAGGCTTGTTGAGGTATTTGGAGATAAAGCAGCTCTGTATAAGAGCCTGTTAATGGGCAGCACTGCAGGGTCTTTGGGTGAAACGTCGG
>CAMYJJ010000307.1 GCA_947258735.1 Thermodesulfovibrionia bacterium
GGTACCGTCCTTGTCGAGAAAAACAGCCCTGTTCACAGGAAGCGCTTCCCTGACAGCGGAAAATACGTCTTGAGCAGTGATACCTGACATACATCGCACATGTTTTTCAGGACATTCCCGTTTCATACAGGGTGAGCATGGCATATCATTGTTTATCACTGTATGTGTTTGACCGGCAGGTCCGGTCCTGACCGGGCTGGTTGACCCGAATATGGCGATCACCGGTACAAACAATGCAGCAGCGATATGCATGGGGCCTGAGTCATTTGTTATAAAAACATCACACTCTGAGATCAATGATGCAAGTTCTCTCAGATTTGTCTTGCCTGACATGATTAATAAATTGGTCCTGAATGATTCTATTTTTAATTTTATTTTCAGCCTGTTGAGTTCAGTTATTATTTCATTTGATATCTCTGTCTCTGATTCACTGCCAAAGATGATGACCCTGCCGTTGATCCCGGTAAATATGTGTATGATCAATTCTGCAAACCGCTCAGGCGGCCACCTCTTGGCCGATCCATATGCAGCTCCCGGATTGATGCCGATTAAAGGAGTGGTGCTGCCGGCATAATATGAAGAAAGATGATCTCTTGCCCACGTTCTCTCGGACGCAGTTATGGATATGTACGGCTCTGTTTCAGATGTTTCAATTCCGGCAGCAGTAAGGAGGTCCAGATAATAGTACACCTGGTGCTGTTCCAGAATTTCAGATTTTATCGGAATGGCATCTGTTAATAAAAAGCTTCTGAAGTCGCGTTTATATCCGATTCGTTTTGGAATCCCTGAAAGCCACGTGATAAGGGCCGCATCAAATGCATTCTGTAGAAGGATCGCGGTATCAAATGTCTTTGCACGCAACTCTCTGGAAAGTCTCCATTTCCCTCTGACACCCCGATGGCAGTCATCATAGAGAATGATCTCATCTATGTCCCTGTTTTCCTTAAACACGTCAGCCACCCAGGGTTTCACCAGCAATGCAATATGTGACTCAGGAAATGCGCGGCGAATAGATTTCACGGCCGGCAGGGTGAGTACGGCATCTCCAATCCAGTTGACGCCACGAATGAGGATTCTGTGAGAATTATTAGTCAATGCTTACAATCTGAATATGTAAGGAACATCAGAGCCTCTTATTTACGGGCCTTTCGTTTTGCAGGGGCGTTTTTTTTGTTATTGCCGGCATCATTATTTTCCGGCTCTTTTTCACCTTTAAGGGCTGAAGCGAGATCTTTGAGCCTTTGATCAACGAGATAATTAAACGTACCTTTCGGGTAACTGCCATTACGCTGCAGTTTCCCCGGGGCCATTCCGGTGAGCACTTTGATACCGTCTTCTACATCATCAATGGCAAAAATATTGAATTTGCCTTTCAGCACTGCATCAACAACGTCGCTTTTCAGCATGAGGTTGACGATATTTCTTCTGGGAATGATAACGCCATGCTTGCCATCGAGTTTGCCCAGCTTGCACACCTCAAAAAAGCCCTCAATCTTCTCATTCACTCCGCCAATGGGCTGGACCTTCCCGTGCTGGTTCATTGATCCGGTAATTGCATAGGACTGGTTTATCGGAACCTCCGCGATACTGCTGAGAAGGGCGTAGACTTCCGCGCATGTTGCACTATCACCTTCTACTCCTCCATAGAGCTGCTCAAACGTAAGTGACGCTGTCAGGCCCAGTGAATGTTGTCTTGCATATTTTCCGCCAAGATAGGCAGTGAGTGTCAGGATCGCCTTTTCATGGATCTTGCCGCTCATCTTTGTTTCCCTCTCGATATTGACAATGCCTGCCCTTCCGGCGTATGACCTCGCCGTGATTCGTGACGGCATGCCAAAGCGGTAGTCCCCGAGATCAAGAACGGAAAGGCCGTTTACCTGTCCCGTAACAGCGCCCTCAGTATCAATGAGTATGGTTCCTTCCTTTGTTGCTTCCAGTATTTTTTTGTCTACCTTGTTTGAACGGTATGTTTTTTCCTGTAATGCCTTATCGATATCATCAGCGGTTACCATGTTATGTTTATTAATCCTTGCCCAGTGGTCTGCCTCTCTTAAGAGGTCGGCAATTTCACTGAACTTGGCTGACAGTTTATTCTGGTGTTCAGCAAGCCGGGACCCATATTCAATCACCTTGGCGACAGCATCTCTGTCAAACGGCTGCATGTTGCGCTCTGAACACTTTGTTCTTACAAAGCTTGCATACTTGAGCATGCTCTCTTCGTTTCTGTCCATACGGTTTTCATAATCAGCCTTTACCTTGAACAGTTCCCTGTATTCTTCATCAAGGTTATAAAGCATATAATAGAGACGGGGGTTCCCTACCAGAATAATTTTTACATTAAAGGGGATTGCCTGGGGTCTCAGTGTGACCGTCGATATTAACCGGTACTGTTCCCAGACATCTTCTATCTTTATTTCCATCTCCTTGATCGTCCTTTTCAGGGCATCATAGGAAAATATATTTTTCAGCAGTTCAAGAGCATCAATAACAAGATACCCTCCGTTTGCCTGCTGCAATGACCCTGCCTTGATCATGGTGAAATCAGTCATGGCCACGCCGTACTGCAGCTTATGTTCTACCCTGCCGAAAAGGTTGTAATACGTTGGATTATTTTCGATTACAATGGGGGCGCCCTTTGCGTCCCTGTTGTTGATAAAGGCATTAACTTTATATTTGACAAATGATGGTTCTGATTTCTGGGGTTTCATGAAAGGAAGGGACTGGGGCTGTTCCTCCTGGGGCTTAAAGTCATCGAGATGTTCGAGAATGTCTTCTTTAACCTCTTCAAGATAGTTGAGTACACCCTTGTTGTCCTTATGTTTGACCTTTATTTCATCAATTCTGTGGTCGACTGAGGAAATCGTGGCCTGCCTCTCAAGGTCCTTCATGAGGTCCTTGATTTTTTTCTCTTCCTCTCTGACGATTCTGATCACATCATCAAGTTTTTCCTGGAGTTCCCTGCCGATTGCCTCGACCTTCTTCTTTACTTCCGGTTCGAGATTTTCATACTCTTCTTCGCTCAATGTCTCGCCTGATTTTTTTGACGGGATGAGGATAAGCCCGCTGACAGTCTTTCTGAGAGTGAAGTCTTTCTCTTTTACTTCTGCTTCAAGGTCAGAAAAATGTTTTTTCTGCTTATTCTGAAAATCTTCGAGAATATCAGTGCGCTGTTTTTCATATTCCTTTGATTCAAATATTTTTGGGATCTCCTGCCTGAGGGAGGTGATCATCTCCTCCATGTCTTTTTCAAAGGAAACCCCCTTTCCCGGATTGAGACTCAATGAACGGGGTACGTCCTGATTTTTGAAATTGTATACATAGCACCAGTCATCAGGTACTGGTTCATCTTTGGCTTTGTCCTTAAGAATTGTACTGATGGTGGTCAGCTTGCCTGTGCCACTTTCCCCCAAAATATATATATTAAACCCGTGACTGTCGATACCCAGTCCAAATTCAAGGGCACTTAAGGCCCTTTTTTGCCCGATAGTCTCGGTTAACGGTGAAATCTCATCAGTAGTTTTAAAGGGTAATTCCGATACCTTGCAGCAGTTGTACAGCTCCGCTTT
>CAMYJJ010000308.1 GCA_947258735.1 Thermodesulfovibrionia bacterium
TATGTAAGGGAATACTTGAAGCCCACGGTGGAGAGATCCGGGTACTGGATGTCCCTGAAGGACAGGGAAGTGCTATCGCATTTTCACTTCCGGGAAAGAAAGGGGAAGGGGCAGATGAATAACCGGATTCTCGTAGTTGATGACGATACTGATATTCTGAAAGTGCTTAAGGCAAACCTTGAACTTCACAATTTCGAAGTGGTAACTGCAGACACATGGAAGAGTGCATCTGAAGCTTTGAAGCTGTCACAGCCTGACCTTATCCTGCTTGATGTCATGCTGCCTGACGGGGACGGGATGGAGATATGCCGTGAGCTGAGGAAGGAGTTGGCCCGGGTGCCGATCATTATGCTCACGGCCAGGGACAAGATATCAGACAAGGTCATGGGGCTGGAGAGCGGGGCAGATGACTATGTGGTAAAGCCCTTTGAGACACTGGAGCTCGTTGCCAGGATCAAGGCCTGTCTCAGGCGGGTGACATTTCCGGAAGACGGGGAGCAGGTGGAGATTGGACGCATAAAGATTAATTATAAAAAACGGCTCGTAACGGTCTCAGGGAAAAAAATAGATCTCACACCAAAGGAGTATCATCTTTTATGTTTTCTCGTACATCACAGGGGAGAGGTATTAAGCAGGGACGCCATAAGAAAAAAAATCTGGAAAGATTCCCATATTTATTCCTGGAGCAGGGTCATCGACGTCCATATCCAGCATTTGCGCCAGAAAATCGAAAAAGATCCAGCCAACCCCAAATATATCATCACAGTATCAGGCGCCGGGTACAGGTTTATGGACTAATGTACTGAAAATTTCAAATGTCAAAGCTCCAGTGCCGAATGAAGATCAATTGAATCAGTAATAAAAGGCCGCCGTATGAAATAAAACAACTTAGAACCTATCTCAAAATCAAATTATATGAGTAAATAACAAATTCTTGTCATTCCCGCAAAGAGACTTTGTCATAAAATGTAAAACGTGCCTAATGTCATTCTGAATTCATTTCAGAATCTCGTCTTAATAGCATGTTGCAAATCATGAGATCCTGAAACAAGTTCAGGATGACAATTATGACACAGCCTGAAAGGCGGGAATCTAGTCTTTTAAAATGTTCTGGATACCCGCTTACGACACGCGGGTAAGACAATATATACTATTTCAAATGTGAGATAGGTTCTAGTGTACTGTCCCGGAAATAAATTGTCATTGTCCGGCTTGACCTGACAATCCAGAACTCATCGAAAAGACTGGATTCCCTGATCAAGTCAGCGAATGACACTGCAGTAAACTTCTATGAGTTATTAATGGGACAGCACACTAGATAATTCGTATTTAATAATTTATCCCCTCTCCTCATCATTTACATTTCCTTTACAGACATTAACATCACATTTACAGAAATATTTCCTATGATGTATGTATGAAATCATGGGGATTCAGAAATTTCCTGCTGTAAAAGACATAACTCAAAAGGAGGTGAACTTCCATGGGCGTGACCGGTTTTGTTGTCAGGGCAGATCCACAGAGGCTTCATGAAGTATTTGGTTCAATTGAAAAAATCAATAAAGTCAGTATCACAAGGATTATGGATGAAAACAGAATACTGACCATTATTGATAATGAAAACAGAAGAGATGAGTCTGTAACGTCCAAAGAGATTGAGCAGATTACAGGGGTCTTAAGCATCAGCCTCGCCTATCATCATTTTGAAAATTAGATTGGCCGGATGCAGTAAAAAAAATTTGTAAATATGGAAAAAGGAGGTGAATACAAAGGGGGGACGTGCAGTTGAATTCAAATCTATTATAAGGAAGGTACAGTCATGAAAAAAGCAGTCTGTCTTTTATATGTTGCTGTCTTTTTTATTGCGGCTTCAGGCATATGTGCAGAAACAACAATTAATATGCCAAATAATTTGTCCGCGGCCACACAGGAATGTGTAGGCTGTCACAAGGAGATGAACATTAATATTTATCAACAGTGGGGCAACAGTAAACACTATGGAGCCAATATAGGATGTTTTGAGTGTCATGAAGCCCAGAAAGGTGATGCCGATGCCATTGAACACGAGGATTATCTGATTTCAGTTATTGTCTCGCCAAAGGACTGCGGCAGATGTCATGAAAAAGAAACTGATGAATTCATTAATTCCCACCATTCAAAGGCCGGACGCATCATGGGGTCCCTTGATAACACGCTTGCTGAAGTTGTCGAAGGCAACAGGGGGATGAGGACCGCCGGCTTTCCCGAAGGGATTTCCGCGGCAGCAGTAAACGGATGCTGGCAGTGCCATGGATCAGTTGTCAAGGTCAACGAGGACGGAAAACTTGATCCTGCAACATGGCCCAATACCGGGATGGGACGGGTCAATCCCGACGGTACAGAGGGAAGCTGCACTGCATGCCATCAGCGCCACGAATTTTCCGTTGCGCAGGCCCGTCAGCCGGAGAACTGCGGTAAATGCCACATGGGACCGGACCACCCCCAGATAGAAATTTACCAGGAATCAAAACATGGAATCAACTACTATGCCAATAAAGAGAAAATGAACCTTGATTCTGACAAATGGGTCGTTGGGGAGGACTACTTTGCCGCTCCCACCTGCGCTACCTGTCACATGTCGGCAACTGATGATATGCCTGTTACGCATAACGTGGGATTGCGCATCAAATGGAATAACCGGCCGCCCTTGATCAAGCTTGCTCATGAAACAGACAAAAAATGGGGGCTTGAATCGCAGAACGTCACAGGCGATATGCGTAAGGAAAACATGGTGAATGTCTGTGTTAAATGTCACAATGAAACCTTTGTGGAGGCTTTCTATATCCAGTACGAGGCCCAGCTTCAGCTGTATAACGAGAAATGGGCAAAGCCGGGATCAAAACTGTACGGCAAGGCAACAGAAGTCCTGAAGGCGGTGAAAGGCGACAGGTATGCTAAATTTGCTCAAAAGATCGATTACACATGGTTTGAGCTCTGGCACCATGAGGGACGCAGGGTACGGCATGCTGCCTCGATGCAGGCCCCTGACTACACGCAGTGGCACGGCAACTATGACCTTGCAAAGAACTGGTATGGTGAATATGTACCGGAACTGGAAGAGATTGTAGAGATGGGAAAACACAGTGATAAGGGAAATGCACAGAAACTCGCCGGCGAGCTTGAAAATATGCTTGCCATGGTCATGAATGATGAAAACCACAAATGGTCAAGCGGACAGGAGGATCCTGCAGCTAAAGCAGAGAGAGCCAGAAGAGCGAAGGAGTTTCTTGACAAATACAAATAAACCGCTCCTTGCTTGAATGAGGTCTGATAACGAGCCCGGTACATTTTAGATGGACCGGGCTTTTAATATTTGAAGTGCATAATATATCAGCACGTACCGGGAGTTGGAATTTATATTCAACGGTACTTAAGGATAATTCAATACAGTCCGTATATTATTGTACAACTGCCTGTTTTTATATACATATTTATTATCATGGATATTTTAAATGTAAATAGCATAAACTAGTAAGGATTATGTCATTCATAGTTTTTTTAATAGTATTTTTTATTCCTG
>CAMYJJ010000309.1 GCA_947258735.1 Thermodesulfovibrionia bacterium
ATGAAATCAAGGACATTTGGTCCCTGCTCCTTGCAACCCCTCCCACATCGTGCGCAGAGAACACAGTAATCAGGGTCTCTCTTGATAAATGGATTGGCCTCATCAATGGGATAGCCGAATTTCTTTCTCGTCAGGCTTGACTCCTTGATTTCCATGTCATAGGCATATTGCTGAAGATTGCATACTCCCGCTTTTGTGCATGTCATGCAGTCAAGGGGATGCATCGAGAGAATAAGGTCGATAATGAACTTCCTCGTCTCCTGGATATCATCAGTAGAAGTGTTGACCACCATACCTTCTTTGGCCTTGGTTATACAGCCGACAACCGGGCCTTTGCCGCCTTCTACATCTATCAGGCAGAGCCTGCAGGCGCCGATACCTCTCATTCCTTTCAGGTAACAGAGATTAGGTATATGCACACCCACTGAAGCAGCAGCTTCAATCAGGTTGGTCCCCTCAGGGACGCTGGCATCTTTTCCGTCTATTGTTAGAGTAATGTTCTCAGACATGTAAAACCCCTCCTAAATAAAATTTCAAGAATGTAAGTAAGGGCGTATTGCAATACGCCCCTACGTATTAAACTTCTATGGATTCCTTCTCTGCCATTTCCTTGGCAGATACAGTTTTAACTGCATCAAACCTGCAGACCTTTAAACATTCACCGCACTTTGTGCATCTCTTCTGAATTATTTCGTATGGCAGATAACCGGAAAAATACGGTTTTTTCTTTTCTCCCAAAATTGCATGGTCCTTACAGGCATCAAGGCAGTCTCCACACATGGTGCAGTTTTCAGGAATGATCAGATATTTTGTATATTCACTACATTCATTCTTCTGGCATACACCGGAAAGGTGATCGGACAGATCATTGAGATCAACATCTTCCTGTATATACGTCGCTGTATCTTTTCCTTTTTTGCACATGGAAGCTTCACGCATAACCTCTGCGATCTTCCTGACGGCAGCAACATCTTCTTCAGTCGCTGTTCCATCAATCACTCTCTTTAATCTGATCTGTGCTTCATATGTTCCCATGGAACAGGGGAAGCATCTCCCGCACATGGGTTCAGCAAGGAATTCCTCAATAAATGTAAGCGCCTTCTGAGCCGCGCACTGTTTCTCATCGGCCTTTGCCTTGACATCTTCCATTTTTACAGGCTTCTTTTTTTCTTCAGTCATTATCAACTCCTGGTAATATTAATGTACGGGCAATTCATGAATTGCCCCTACGATTTCACGTCTACTTTCTTTCTCCTGTGTTTTTCTACTTTAACCGCTTCAGTAGGACACACCGAATAACATGCCTTGCACTTTGTACAGTAGTCCTGATCAATGAAGAACTTGTTTCTTGTCTCTCTTACTGCGTCAAAGGCGCAGGCCCTCTTACAGAGACCACATAAAATACAGTTTTCATTATCGATTCTGAATAATCCGAGGCCGCTGCATGCCTTTGCACGGCAGTATTTGTTATGAATATGCTCTTCATATTCTTCCCGGAAATACTTAATCGTGGTGAGCACGGGATTAGGGGCACTGTTACCAAGGCCGCAGAGAGAACCCTTGACGATCTTCTTGCCGAGGTCCTCAAGCCTTTCAATGTCTCCATCTTCTCCATTACCCGAAGTTATCTTCTCAAGTATCTCAAGCATCTGATATGTACCTATTCTGCAGGGAGGGCATTTACCGCAGGACTCAGACTGTGTAAAGGAAAGGAAGAACTTTGCAACGTCGACCATGCAGGTGTCTTCATCCATGACAACCATACCGCCTGAGCCCATCATTGATCCGACTTCCCACAATGAGTCAAAATCTACGGGAAGGTCAAGATGTTCAGCCGGAATACAGCCGCCTGAAGGACCACCTGTCTGTACCGCCTTGAACTCCTTATCGCCGAGTATGCCGCCGCCTATTTCATAAATGATCTCTCTTAAGGTGATACCCATCGGTACTTCAACAAGTCCCGTGTTCTTGACCTTGCCGGTAAGGGCGAACACCTTTGTTCCCGGGGAACCCTTGGTGCCGATAGAGAGAAAATGGTCTGATCCTTTATCAATGATTACCGGAACACATGCGTATGTTTCAATATTATTAAGATTGCTGGGATACCCCCATGGTCCGCCTCCGGGTTCAGATAGTCTTGGCGGTCTGGGTCTTGGAAAGCCTCTCTCCCCTTCGATAGATGCTACCAGAGCGGTTGACTCACCGCAGACAAAAGCTCCGGCACCCTCTCTGATATTCATGGTAAAACTGAAATCAGTGCCGAGGATGTTTTTTCCAAGAAACCCTTTCTCCACTGCCTGGTCTATAGCTATCTGGAGATTCTTGACTGCAAGGGGATACTCATGTCTGACATATATAATTCCATACTGTCCGCCCATTGCATATGCACAGAGGGCCATTCCCTCCAGCAGAGAGTGGGGATCACCTTCCATGATAGACCTGTCCATAAATGCCCCGGGGTCACCTTCATCACCGTTTGCTATGACAAACTTTATTTCACCGGGTGCACCTTTGACATGTTTCCATTTCCTGCCTGCCGGAAATCCTGCGCCTCCTCTTCCTCTGAGGTTGGATTTATCAACTTCTTCCATAACATCATCAGGGGACATGGAGGAAAGTGCCTTATCAAGACCTGCATATCCTCCCACAGCGATAAAATGATCAATATTATTGGGATCAATAACACCGTTATTTCTTAAGGCTATCCTGACCTGCTTTTTGTAAAAGGGAATATCAACCATTTCAGGAATGGGTTCAGTAAGGTAATTGTCTCTGTACAGTCCCTGCCTGAAAGGCAAATTACCCAGCATGGAATAACTCATGATGGAAGAAACATCTCCAGGTTTTGTTCTCTGATAAAAGATATCGATCGGCTCGACTTTTAAAACAGGACCTTTCTGACAGATACCCTGACATCCTGTCTTTACAATCTCAACATCAACTCCCGAGTTTGCTGCTTCCTTTTCAAATGAGTCAATGACGTTATGTGCTCCTGTTGCTGTACAGGCTGTACCGCAGCAGACCCGTGCCCTTAAGGCATCAGGGAGAAACGTTTCTTTTTTCAGCTTTTCCCTTAACTCTTTCAGCTCATTGAAATTATTCAGTTTTGACATATTTTCACCTTATTTAAAAATATTGTTCAAAGTTGCTCAACATTGTTCAACATCGTTTTACTGCAACGTTAAACTACGTTGAGCAACTGTTGAGCTAAGTTGAACTTTTTATTAATAAATTATTCGTCCTCTGCTCCCGTCTTGACCGTATCGTCTTCCCTGATATTCTCGATCATTCCGGTCAGGGATTTATCGTCGATTTCACCAATGATATCTTCATTCACCGTTGCAACAGGGGCAAGTCCGCAGCATCCGATACAGCCGACTGTTTCAAGCGTCATGGCAAGATCTTCTGTTGTCTCATTTTCATCAATCTTAAATTCATCCTTGAGCCTGTCCATGACATCGCTTGCACCACGAACGTGACAGGCAGTGCCTGTGCAGACCCTTACGATCTTTCTTCCGCGGGGAGTGAAATAAAACTGTTTATAAAATG
>CAMYJJ010000310.1 GCA_947258735.1 Thermodesulfovibrionia bacterium
TAAAATGGCCCAGTTCATGAAAAAATATCAGTAATCCGAATAAAACAACCGCCCATATAAATGTCATATTTCAATTTTCTCCATTATGATTTCTTGTGCCCGGCTCTTTGCACTGTCCGAAGCTTCGAGCACTTCTTCTATTGTTTCATATTTACTCGCCTTATGGCTATCCATGGTAGCAGACACAACCCCCGTTATATCGGTAAAGGATATTTTCTCCTCGAGAAACGCATCTACAGCCACTTCATTTGCTGCATTAAATACACAGGGCATGGTACCTCCTTCTTTCAATGCCCTGAACGTCAGGTCAAGTGATGGGTATCTCTCCCGGTCCGGCTCTTCAAATGTCAGTTCCTTTATGTCAGCCAGATTCAGAGAAGGCAGTACATCACTGGATCTTTCAGGATAGGTAAGTGCGTAACTTATCGGTCCCTTCATATCAGGAAGAGACAGCTGGGCAATAATGCTGCTGTCTATGAATTCCACCATTGAATGCACTATGCTCTGGGGATGAATGATGACCCCTATCTTTTCAACAGGCAGGGCAAATAGCCACTTCGCTTCAATGATTTCCAGTCCCTTGTTCATCAACGTCGCTGAATCAATGGATATTTTTCTGCCCATTTCCCAGTTGGGATGGTTCAGGGCTTCCGCAGGTGTGACAGATGAAAGGTCTGAAGGTCTGCTGCTGCGAAAAGGACCGCCTGAGGCAGTGAGTATAACCTTTTTGACCTCCTCCATACCCCTGCCCTGAAGACACTGAAAAACAGCGCTGTGTTCGCTGTCAACAGGAATGATGTTTATGCCCTGTCGCGAGGCTTCGGCCATAACTATCCTGCCTGCCATGACAAGGGCCTCCTTGGTTGCAAGAGCAATGTCCTTGCCTGCCCTTATAGCCTTGAATGTGGGCACCAGACCTGATGATCCAACAATAGCTGAGACCACCATGTCTGACTTATCATATGTAGCAACCTCGGCCAGACCTGCTTCACCAGACAGAACCTCTACAGGAAGGCCCTTAGTTCTCAGCTCTTCTGCTGCATCATCGTCATGGACCGCTACAACGTCGGGTCTGAATCTGTTTACCTGTGATTCAAGGAGTTCAATATTATTTCTGGCTGCCAGCGCAGAGACCCTGAACATGTCAGGGTGCTGGTTGACCACTGCAAGAGTGTTTCTGCCGATAGAGCCTGTAGACCCCAGCACAGATATTTTTTTCACATGTACCCCGCAATAAAGTAAAGTACCGGTCCGGCAAAAAGAAAACCATCAATCTTGTCAAGCATTCCACCGTGCCCCGGTATGATGCTGCCAGAGTCCTTGACACCGGCATCCCGCTTGAACATGGACTCCACAAGGTCCCCCAGTAGCGTGGCAGTTCCAAGGGCCATACCCGTAAGGGCTGCACCGGCAACTGATATTCCCTGAATATCAAAGACCTTTACCATAAGCACTGCTCCCATGGCCCCTCCGAGAAGACTGCCGCATGCCCCTTCAATCGTCTTGTTGGGACTCACAGATGGATACAGTTTGTGTTTCCCGAGATATTTACCTATATAGTATGCCATGCTGTCGGCCATCCATACTGCGACATAAAGAACAAAGATGTATGCAACTCCGGCCATATCTCTAAGAAACCACTGGAAGCTTAAAAACCCCGCTATATAAATAAACCCTAAACCCAAAGGACCAAGCTCCGTCATGCTCCCCTCAGGCGAACGCCCGTCAAATAATCGAAGTATAAATAATACAAAAAAACCGATACCTACTCCTTCAAAGACATATTCGGGACGACGGCAGATGAGGTAAAAAAGTACACCGCCAATCAACACCCCGGGAATAAGCAGCCGCGACCGTACTCCGTACATCTTATAGAACTCGGTCATGGCAATAACACATACAACAGTCAGGAGTGCCAGAAAATAAGGCGATGCCGGAAGATAATACAGGAAGGCAAAAAAGATGGGCAACGTAAAAACAGCCACGATGACCCGCTTCCAGTTAAATCCGGGGTTATCTTTTCCGGGCATTATCTGTTCCATGAGCAGTAAAATTCATATCTTATCAATGTCGCCTTTACCTGGAGGGGAGTGCGCCAAACCTCCGCTCCCTGCTCCTGAACTCCTCTATGGCCTTCCTGAATTCATCCTTTCCAAAATCAGGCCAGAGTGTTTCCGTGAAATAGAACTCTGCATATGCTGACTGCCAGAGGAGAAAATTGCTTAGCCTCATTTCTCCGCTTGTACGTATGATAAGGTCAGGGTCAGGGATGCCTTTTGTATACAGGTTGTCTGACAGGGTCTGTTCATTCACTTCATCGGCTCCGTAGCCTTTCTTAATGATATTTTTAACCGCTGTTACGATCTCTGACCTGCTTCCATAACTGAGCGCGCTTGATAATATAAGTCCGGTATTGTCTCTGGTCAGATACTCAAACTCCTCAATCAGCTTACGGGTCTTGTCCGGAAGCCGTGCAATATCTCCTACGGCCCTGAACATAATATTCATTTTGTGCAGCCTTTTCATCTCACTCGTTATGTATGAATTCAAAATGCCCATAAGAGCGTTTACTTCCGCAGAAGGTCTTTGCCAGTTTTCCATGGAAAATGTATAAAACGTGACTGCCCTGAGTTTATGATTGATTGCAGCATCTATTATTTCATTTACTTTTTTAACACCATTTCGGTGTCCCTCTATCCGCGGAAGGTTTCTGGCTTTGGCCCACCGTCCGTTGCCATCCATAATTAATGCAATATGTCCCGTATTCATGTATTATTTATTGTCCTTCCCATTCCCGCTATCTGATGTTATGCTGTCCAGCGCCAGTGTAAAGTGGAAGAGCAGACTGCTCTTATTCGATTTACCGGAAACAATATTTTTTATATTTGATAACGTACTTCCCCTGCTGATAAGAAACACATTATTGCCTATCGTATAATAATCGCTGATTGAACCCGGTATTTCCTTCTGTATCAGCTTCCTTTGCATAACACCATTTTCCCTCCACAACACATACACTTCCCCTCCCCTGCTGCCCAGTTCAGGCATAAAGGAGGATGCCGGTATCCTGTTGATAACAACCAGGGCCTCGCCTTTATCTGCTCCTACTGTCATTAACCTTCCCCTTACAATCCACTCTTCATACTCCATATCAGAGCTGATCTCTCTCATAAACGAAATCTCTGGTTTGCCGAATGATCTGTCACCCTGCCATTCAATCCTGCCTTTGCTGTCATAGAGCTTCAGGTATCCCTCATCATTTATCGAAATTAACTGGCTTTGCCCGCTCCCCTGCCAGTCAACATATGTAAATCCGTATATATTTACCTGATCAGGCAGGGTAAGGCTGTTCCCAGTCCGGTATTTGCCGTCCCTCCACATTCCCTCATACACCGGGCCGCTAAACATCCTTGTCTGGTTGAATTTCTGCATAAGCAGAGTATTTCCTGTTACCCGAAAAAAGTAGGGAATATTTTGTACAACTTTCTGAAATCCCCTGTCTGGATCATATTCTATTACATAGGAGAGAATCTCT
>CAMYJJ010000311.1 GCA_947258735.1 Thermodesulfovibrionia bacterium
GTTCCCTCTCGACATGGTTAACCATTATTTCGGTCCGTATGACCATCGACTATATGAGAAAAGACAAGCGGCATTTGACCGCAGAAGCGCCGGGAGAAGACTTAGATCTATGGAACATTATTCCGGATATTACAGATAAGGCCGATACACTGATCGAACAGAACCAGACCCGGGAAATCCTGAAAAAAGCGGTGTCTTCCCTGTCTCCCCGTGACGGCATGATTTATGACCTGATCTATAACAAAGGTATTTCTCCGGAGGATGCTGCCCGGACATTGGGCCTGTCTACGTCGCTGATTTACTCCCGGAAACACAGAATCACCGAAAAAATAAAAAAAACTGTAATACACATGTAAGAAATGACAGTTGCCGGCGTCTAATAGTCAGGATAAGAGGAAATTTACATTATACAGGGGCGAGGTAAGTATGTATAAACACAACAGAAAATGCTTAAACGATTATGATATCGGGGCATACATAGATGACAGACTTCCTGAATCTGAAAGGGAAATCATAGAAAACGGTGTTTTTGCCTGTAAAGAATGCTGGGAAGACTTTATTGCCATAAAACAGACTATTATTCGTGGTGATGAGGAACCCGCTGCGGATCTCCCTGACTCCCTGATACAAAAAGCTGTTGATATGTATCCGGAGAAAAACAGACTGTTTAACCTTGTTGTCGGTTTTGTGAGGGATTCGATACAAATCATGCACTCCTCTGCCGGGTTTGACATCTCCTTTCCCCAGCTGGCCGGCGGCATGAGAAGTGCTGAAAGGGAGCAGCCCAGCATGGTCGTTATCAATAAATCATTTGATGACATTTCTGTAGAACTGGACATCGAAAAGACCGGCAGAGACATATGCAACATCAGGGTTGCTATTGATGAGGTCATAACAAGGAGCTCCGTGAAGCCCCTGAGAGTTGAACTCATTTCCAATGGGAGAGAGCTTGTCTCAAACCTGCTCGAAAACGGCGAGACTTTTTTAGAGGATATTGGAACAGGGAATTATAATATCAAGATCCATAAAAAAGGAAAAATATTCGGAGAAATAGCTATTAAAATAGATTAGCTATCTGAGGAGAAGACGATGAAAGACCATGACAATGACATAGAGAAAATCCTCGCTGAACGCGAGAAAATCGACAAGATACTGAATTCCAATTTCAGTAAAGAAATTGCGATCATGTTCACCGATATCAAGGGGTCTACCTCTATTTATGATGTCCGGGGCGATATAGACGGAAGGGTCATGGTCCATAGACATAATGAAGTAGTCCTCCCTGTTCTGGAACAGCACCGGGGCGAACTCTTAAAGACAATCGGGGATGCAACGATGACTGTCTTCGAAGACCCTGTCGATGCCATGAATGCTGCTATCGATGTGCAAAGAGGGCTCAGGGAGTTTAACCGTACCAAATCAGACAAGGAGCAGATCCATATACGGGTAGGCCTGAATTTTGGAACAGCCATTGTTGATAAAGGTGATGTATTCGGTGATGTGGTCAATGTTGCAAGCAGGGTGGAGTCACTGGCTGATATTGATCAGATTTTCATAACCGATGAAATGTACAGAGCGGTCAAGCACCATGATGAATTTATTTTCAGATATGTTGACGAGACACAGGTAAAGGGCAAGAAAGAATCAATACGGGTCTACCGGGTGGTCTGGCATGAAGAGGACCTCTACGTAGGAAAAACCCGGTCCCCTGTTTACAGGAAAGAAGGCGTATTTGTCTTTGAAGCGTCTGTAAGCGGACAGAAACTGAAAGTCAGTGGTTTTGAAAGAGCGGAGGGCGAGGAAAGACCTGTCAAAGGATATAAAGAAATAGCCTTTCATGAAAAGAAGATAAAAGATTATACGCAGGGTATCATTGACCTGCTGAACAGGGCCAACAGACGCGGAAAGATCGGCAGCGACCTCCTTATTAAACTCAAGGAACTGGGCGGGCTCATGTTTGATGAGCTCTTTCCTGACGATGTCAAGGACAAGCTCATCAAGACCACTCAGAAAAACCTGCTTATCAGCATCGATGACAAGCTGGTATATATTCCCTGGGAATTATTATATGACGGCAAGGATTTTCTCTGTCAGCGTTTTTCCATCGGGAGGTCGGTCAGCACGCAGCAGCAGGTATCAGTAGAGACACGTGCACTGGGCAGACCCCTCAAGATGCAGCTTCTCGCTGACCCCGGAGGTGACCTGCGGGCATCATATGAAGAAGGCGTTGAGATCAAGAATGAAATCGGCCAGCATGAAGACTGGGTGAATGTTTCCCTTAAATCAACTGATATACGGGCCGATTATGTGAAGGCAAAAATCAGGAACTTTGATATTGTTCACTATGCAGGGCATGCTGAACATAACTCGGCCGCTCCTGAGAAGAGCGGCTGGGTTCTTAGCGACGGGAAGTTACATGCCCGGGAAATCATGAATTTAAAAGGGGCCATGCCCATGCCGTCTCTGGTCTTTTCAAATGCCTGTCAGTCAGGGCATTCAGAGGAATGGAAGATAGAAAAGGACTATGAAGACAAGATATTCGGGCTTGCAAACTCCTTTCTGCTTTCCGGGGTACAGCACTACATCGGCACATTCTGGGAGATACCTGACGAGGCCGGATTATACTTTGCGATCGTTTTTTACAAAAACATTATAAAAGGCTCATCTATCGGTGAGGCCGTCCGGCTGGCAAGGACCGCTCTTATAGACCGGTACGGTGAGGATACCATTGTCTGGGCCAGCTACATGCTCTACGGTGACCCCACGACCCGCTATGTCCAGCAGGATGTGCAGCCCCGTACAACAATCAAGAAACCCCTGCATCCTGCAACAGAAGAACTTGCTGCCTCAGAGCTCCGGCATAAGGAAGAGGTCGTACACCTCCGGGACCAGAAAAAGCCGTCCATGCAGTTAGTGTATGCAGGTCTTGCCGTTCTGCTTATCGCAGTGATTGGACTCTTTCTGTACAAGGGTAAAGACCGGAACAATGAGACGTACCAGGGCAGTATTGCAGCAGTAGCAGGCACCGGTCAATCTGCTGAATCGGAAGTACAGAAGAGAGAGCGTATTGACACACTGGTGGCCTCGCTCGTAAAGGATTACACGTCAGGCGCATACGATAAAAATCCCCGGGCTGGGGATACCTGGAGTTCAAGACCTGTTACCATGGTGCTGATGGACATTACATCTACAGGGAGTTCCGGTGATAACAATAGGGACAGAATAATGAATCTGCTCCCGATGAATCTCATCAACAACCCGAGAATCAACATGGTTGAACGGGAGATCATCGACAAGCTCCTTGAGGAACTGAAACTGGGCACATCAGATCTTGCCGATCCATTGACATCACTTCGCCTCGGCAAAGTACTGTCCGCAAACATAATCCTGACAGGCCGCATCATATCGAACGGCAAAGGTCTGATGGTGATGCTCAGAGGTATTGATACTGAGACGACAGCGGTACGAAAGGTACTGACAGCGGAATCAACAGGGGCTGAGATCGACAATGACACCATCAATTCTC
>CAMYJJ010000312.1 GCA_947258735.1 Thermodesulfovibrionia bacterium
TGCAAAAAAACCTTCTGAGGGTCGCAATATTTCATATCATGAAAAATGCGGTGGAAGCCACGGCCAAGAACGGCATGATAGAGATTAAAACATCAAAAAAAGATGACAGGGTCGTTTTAACAATTTCAGATACGGGATATGGTATCCCTGACAACGCGATCGATAACGTGTTCAAACCGTTTTTCAGTACGAAACAGCGGGGATTCGGTATGGGCCTTCCCCTGGTAAAGCAGATTGTATCTGAACATCTTGGAGACCTGGTGATAGAGAGCAGGGCAGGGCAGGGTTCGATATTCAGGATGATCTTCCCTGTTACATGGCGTGATGACAGACTGCAGGTGAAGAAGTGAGAAGTAAGAAGTAAGAAGTGAGAAGTAAGAAGTGAGAAGTCAAAGTTAATATAGCAGTTAATAGTATAAAATATCATTTGCATTATCTCAGAGCGATAAATTAAACTGATTGTCCGAAAAGTGAGGTATATATGAAATTTGCTGATTTTTTTACAAAAATAAATGAAATTTCTGCTGATGAAACCAGGGAACTGCTCAATAAGAAACCGCAGGACAAACTGGATATTATAGACGTGCGTCAGCCGGCAGAATATGAAAGGGGCCATATTGCAGGTGCGAGGCACATGCCGCTCTCAACACTTGCTGATCAGGCGGATAAGCTTGACACCTCTAAAACAGTTATAACCTATTGTCAGAGAGGCGTCAGAAGCAGATCAGCTGCTGCATTGCTCAAGCGCATGGGTTTTGAGGACATATTCAGTATGACAGGCGGCATTGAGGCCTGGAACGGCAATAAAGCATCAGGTGAATTTGAATCAGGGCTTTATTTATTAGAGGGCAGGAAAACTGTTGATGAATTTGTCGCCCTTGCATGGGGACTTGAAGAGGGTGCCCGGGCATTTTATGCCCGCGCCAGGGACCTTGTTGATGATACCGAAGCAAAGGACCTGTTGACCACGCTTATTGCAGCGGAGGAGAACCATAAGGCCTCTCTCGCAAAGACACTTAGCGGGATTAAGGAAAAAGAGATGACTGACGATATGATACAGGGCAATGCACCGGACGATATCATGGAAGGCGGCATCTCAGTTGACAAGGCAATTGACTGGCTGAAGAAACAGGAAAACAGTCTTATAAGTGTGATTGAGTTGTCAATGCATCTGGAAACCAACTCTCTTGATCTGTATATGAAGATATACAATGAACTGGAACATGATGATACAAAGAAGGTCTTCAGGGGACTTATCGAAGAAGAAAAGGCCCATCTGGCAAAGCTGGGAGACATGCTGAATAGTAGACTCGTCTGATGACGATGAGGCGTTTGATATTTACATACATTTATGATATTTAATAATTAGGAATCATTCAGGAGGAGTTACATGAAGAAATCAGAAAAAAAAGCCGCTCGACCCAGAAAAGCAGCGGTTTCAAAACCGGTAAAAACGAAAACAGAACCTGTTAAAGGTCTGAAGAAACAGTATCTGAAGAAAAATGCATCCTGTAAAGTTACATTCAGACTTCCCAGAGAGGCGGCCCCTGCTGCTGAGATGGTAACGGTTGTGGGTGAATTTAATAATTGGGACCGTACAGTAACGCAGATGCAGAAACTGAAAAGCGGGGATTTCAAGACGACACTTAATTTGCCCTGCAGCAGAGAGTACAGGTTCAGATACCTTATTGATCAGGACAAATGGGAAAATGACTGGGCAGCTGACAAGTATCTGCCGAACGAATATGGGGATGACGATTCAGTCGTAGTCATTGAAAACGGAAACGGTGCATCGTAATCAGTTTCTCTTGCTGATACGGTTATCGGTCACCCTGAACCTGCCTGCCGGCAGGTAGGTTCAGAATGACAACAGTTTCGACTTTGATTTTCCTCAAATAATCTAAGTACGGAAAACTTCTCTTAACGCTTTACTGAATTCAATTGTACCCTATGAACAGACTGAAAAATGAAAAGTCTGCTTATCTGAAGCATGCTGCAAACCAGAACATAGACTGGTACCCCTGGTCCGAGGAGGCATTTGAAATTGCCAGGGATCAGGACAAACCTCTTTTCCTCAGCTCCGGTGCGGTCTGGTGCCACTGGTGTCATGTCATGGCAAAGGAATCATTCTATAATGAAGAAATAGCGGCCCTCCTTAATGAGAAGTTTATAAGCATAAAACTTGATCGCGATGAACGACCGGACATTGACCGGCGGTATCAGATGAGTGTACATCTCATGGGCTCCGGGGGAGGGTGGCCGCTGAGTGTGTTTATGACACATGACAAGAGGCCTTTTTTCGGAGGTACCTATTTCCCGCCAGATGACCGGCAGGGCAGACCAGGTTTCAGAAAGGTGCTGCTGGCAGTGGCAGATCTGTATGAAAACAAGAAGGGTGAGATAGCAGCATACTCTGATAAACTTCTGGACGCCATGAAGCCTGCACCGCCAGCAAAAGGAGAAATCAGCGCATCACTGTTTGCTGAGATGAATAAAAGCATCGATGCTCAATTTGATCCTGAACATGGAGGGTTTGGCTCCGAACCCAAATTCCCCATGTTCGGTGCCATGGAATTCCTGATCGGGAAGTATTATCTTGACCATGATAAGAAAACAGGAGAGATGATCAGAAAAAGTCTCGAATCCATGGCATGCGGAGGTTTCTATGATCAGGTAGGGGGAGGGTTTCACCGGTACTCTACTGACCGGGCATGGATCATTCCCCATTTTGAAAAAATGGCTGATGACAATGCATGGCTCCTGCGCAACTATCTCAATGCCTATGCGGTTACCGGGAATGAGTTCTTCAGGGAAATAGCAGAAGGCACGATTGGATTTATCAATGAAGTCCTGCTTGATCCCGGGGGAGGATTCTATGCCAGCCAGGATGCTGATGTGACCCCTGATGACGAGGGCGGGTATTTTACCTGGACCGATGATGATCTCAGGAAAGTGCTTGATGCAGACGAGTACAGCATACTGTCCCTGCACCTGATGCATGAAAACGGGTCTATGCACCATGACAGGTCCAAAAGAGTGCTCTTTGTTTCCTTGGGCGCACAGGAGATCGCAGAGCAGACCGGAAGACCCATTGAACAGGTCATGGAGATTGTAAAGAGAGGAAGAAAAAAACTGCTTGTTGAGCGGAACAGCAGAGAGACCCCCTTTATAGACAGGACATTGTATACATCAATTAATGGCATGATGAGTTCTGTTCTGGTTCTGGCCGGCAGGGTCCTGAAAGATGAAACTCTTATATCTGCAGCATTAAAGAGTCTTGAGCGTATCATGGAGATGCGATTTATAGATGGCATGTTGTATCACACTGATGATATAAAGGCGCTGCTTGATGACTATATCTATCTGGCTGATGCTCTTCTTTCTGTGTATGAAGTAACAGGAGATGCATCATGTTTTAACAGGGCAGAGGAGATTATGCAGATCTGCATACGCAAACTGTGGGACGAGACAAACGGTGCATTTTATTATGCTGAAGA
>CAMYJJ010000313.1 GCA_947258735.1 Thermodesulfovibrionia bacterium
AGGATTTACATTAGTGGAAATGCTTATCACAGTAGCCATAATCGGCATACTTTCGATGATCGCAGTGCCTGCGTACGTAGGCCAGCAGAAAAATGCCACGAGGGCAGAGGCGTATCAGAATCTATCGACCCTGAGACTGCTTGAAGAACAGGTTTTTTCAGAAACTGCATCTTATACTGCAGACGCAGCGGATGTAGACGCAATCAAGAAACTGCTCCCGGGTTTTAAGCCCGGAAATGACCTGAAGTTCAAGTATATTATAGATGCAGGTCGTGATATCACTACCGCAGATCCCCTGAACACGGGAGATAATGCTAACTGTTTTGTAGCTGGTGCAACAGGAAAGCCCGGTACAAGAGTGGCAGGAGAAATCTATGCCATAGACTGCAACAATGTAAAGAATTTTTAGGTGCTTAAAAAAGCTCTATCTGTTCGATCTTGTCCTGGCGGCTAAATACAGGGTAATTATCATCAAAGCATGCGGAGCAGAAATTCTCAGGATGGGGGACCATCTTTAATAATCCTTCGATGGTCATATATTGAAGCGTGTCAGCGGTGATATATTTTTTTATCTCTTCAATGCTGTGCGTGGATGCAATGAGTTCCTTTCTTGTAGGTGTATCAATTCCATAAAAACAGGGGCCTATGGTAGGCGGTGAGCTGATTCGCATATGTACTTCTTTTGCCCCGCCTCCTTCTCTAAGCATTTTCACAATTTTCTTGCTGGTAGTTCCCCTCACGATAGAATCATCCACAACAAGCACCCTTTTGCCTTCCAATAGTTGACGCACAGGGTTTAATTTAATTTTTACTCCAAAGTGCCTGATGTTCTGTCTGGGTTCAATAAATGTGCGGCCTACATAATGGTTTCTGATAAGGCCGAAATCAAAGGGGATGTTGCTTTCCTGGGCATACCCGAGCGCTGCCGGAACCCCTGAGTCAGGAACAGGAATGACAAGATCTGCATCAACAGGGTACTCTCTGGCAAGCTGACGGCCAAATTCTTTTCTCAAGGCATCCACATTCAGGTTGCCATAGATGTTACTGTCCGGCCTTGCAAAATATATAAATTCAAAGATGCAGTTAGCCTGCCTGGAGGACGTTAATGGCTTGATGGATTTAAGGCCGTCCCTGTTTATAATGACCATTTCTCCGGGTTCAACGTCCCTTTCATATGTCGCGCCAATCAGGTCAAAGGCACATGTCTCTGAAGCCACGACATACGCACCGTCATGTATCCCAATGCTTAAGGGCCGGAACCCATAGGGGTCTCTCATGGCAATCATTTCATGTTCGGTCATCAGTAAAATGCTGAATGCCCCGGAGATCTTCCTCATGGTATCGATCAGGCGTTCATAGAGATTGCCTGACCTTGAACTGGCTATCATATGGACCACTACCTCACTGTCTGATGTTGACTGGAAAATGGCGCCCTGTGATTCCAGTTCAGCCCGTAATTCAACTGCATTGACAAGGTTTCCGTTATGTGCAATTGCAAGCGAACCAAGAGAATAGTTAACCATGATCGGCTGGACATTTTTTAATGAGCTGGCTCCGGCAGTTGAGTATCGGTTATGCCCGATTGCCATGTTGCCGGGAATGCGCTTCAGTCTCTTTTCTGAAAATATGTCCGTTACCAGCCCCATTGATTTCTCAATATAGAGCTGTCTGCCATCGGAAGAGCATATACCCGCACCTTCCTGTCCCCTGTGCTGAAGTGCGTGGAGTCCAAGGTAGGTCAGGTTGGAAGCCTCGGGATGACCGAACACACCGCAGACACCGCACTCATCATGAAACTTGTCTGATGATAGAGAGGCGTATGTGATAGGATTTATTCTGCTTTTTCGGATAAGGCTCTTAATTGTACTCAATTATAAACCTGCAGAGGTATAGTATCATGGGTGATTAAGTATAACATTATTTGTATGGGAAAATTGCAAATGCATACAACGATGTTATTAGTTAATAGTTATAAGTTATGAGAAGTAGATTGGTCTGAAGCATATGTTTTATATATCAAATAACACATAACGAATAACGAGTCAGTTAACTGTTTTCACTCCATTCCCGTGCGTTCTGAAACATTTTCAGCCAGGGTGATGCCTTGAGATCCTGCTGCCATTTTTCAGGCATCCAGGGCCAGTGCCATTTCAGAAATGTCCTTTCCGGATGCGGCATAACGGCCAGATGCCTGCCATCAGGGGAACACAGGCTTGCTATCCCGTTAACAGAACCGTTCGGGTTAAACGGGTATGATGTCGTGATCTCATTATTGTCATCCACATATCGTATGGGCGCCAGATTATCATCATTGATCTTCTGAAGAATGTTCCTGTCAGGAAAAAATGCCCTGCCTTCACCATGGGCCACCCATATACCGAGAACCGAACCTTCCATGCCCTTTAACATGATTGATGGACTGCCCAGTATTTTCACTGATGAAAATCGTGACTCGAACCTTCCTGAGCTGTTATGAATAAACCGCGGCTGGATCGTGTCCTCTATCCCCTGCCAGGGAATCCATCCAAGAAGGGCCATTAACTGACACCCGTTGCAGACACCGAGGCTGAAGGTCTCTTTTCTGCTATAAAAAGTCTGGAACCCGTCCCATATTTTTTCATTAAACCTGATGACACCTGCCCAGCCTTTGGCAGAATCAAGGACATCGGCATAGCTGAAGCCTCCAACAAAGGCAACACCCCTGAAATCGGAAAGACTGATGCGGTCCTCAAGAAAATCGGTCATGGCCACATCCCATGGCTCAAAACCCGCCTGATAAAAGGCAGAGGTCATTTCCCTGTCACTGTTGCTGCCTTCTTCACGGATGATTGCCACTTTATGTTTTGTATCACGCTTCATGATCAGATCAGGGGTCACTTCAGGAGTAAAACTCAAGCGGTAATCAGGTCCTTTTCTGTCGAATATATTCTTTCTCTCTTCTTCCGCGCATGCAGGGTCTGCCTGGAGCTTCTCAAGTTCATAACTGGTCTCTTCCCAGATGTTTCGGAGGGCAATCATCTCTTCTTCAAGAACGACATTGTTTTTGACGGTCACTTTAATATTTTTTTCAGCAAGAGTTTTACCGATTATTTGATATGGAACATTTAAATCTTGCAGTACAGAGGAAATTTTTTCTTCATGATCAGGAAGGTATTCTATAACCAGTCCCAGCTCTTCCGAGAACAGTAGGGGCAATTCATGAATTGCCCCTACAGATGAGATCGTTACATCAATGCCGCAGTTGCCTGCAAAGGCCATTTCAAGCAGTGTCGTGATAAGACCTCCATCACTCCTGTCATGACCAGATAAGATGAGATCGTTTTCAATCAGCGTCTGAATGGCTGTGAAAGCGCTTTTCAGAAGTACCGTATCATTTGCATCAGGTGATTCATCGCCTATCTGATTAAACACCTGCGCCAGTGCGCTGCCTCCCATGCGGTTCTTTCCTTCTCCTAAATCGATGTATATCAATTTGCTGTTGCCGGGCTGTTTTATGT
>CAMYJJ010000314.1 GCA_947258735.1 Thermodesulfovibrionia bacterium
TCTTTGAAGATGATACCGCTACCCTGAAACGGGACAGGATTTTTGCAATATGTGATGCACTCATAGCAATTCCTGACCGTCCGTCATGGTACTGCCTGTCCAGAGTGGATGCTATGGATTATGAGCTGGCAAAAAAGATGAAAGCGGCCGGCTGCAGAATGGTAAATTTCGGGATTGAATCAGGGTCTCCTGAAATCCTGAAAAAACTGGGGAAAAGGATATCACTTGATAAAGCTGTCGAGGCTATAGGGGCATGCAAAAAAGCTGGTTTGCGCACTCAGTGCACCTTCATTGTCGGCTTCCCTTTTGATACTGAAGAAACGCTGTCCATGACTTATGAGATTGCAAAAAAAATCAATCCCACTATTGCTATTTTTTTCCCTCTTACTCCCTATCCTGGAACGAGAATGTTTGATGAATTTTTTGACAGCTCCATGATTCCACAGACTATTGAAGATTGGCAGAAGTACATTGTGACTGATAACACAAGCGGCATCAGTCTGAATAAAAATTATACCGGAGAGGAAATAAAGGCTATAGCAAGCAAATTTAATCGTAAATATTTCCTTAGACCTGCACATTGGCCAAGTATGCTGAAGACCGTATCCAGTTTTTCTGATTTCATAAGGTTATTCAGGGGTGCCGTCTATTTAATAACACACTATGTCAAGGAAATGCGGAAAAATAGTACACGAGAACACGCACACCAGAATTAAAAGGTCATAACGAGACATCTAATATATAAAGAAATTCTCTAAGTAAGAGGTATAGGATATGAAATACAGATTATTTGATCTTTT
The DNA here is from genome assembly GCA_947258735.1 of Thermodesulfovibrionia bacterium. The sequence continues at coordinate 801 of CAMYJJ010000314.1, forward strand.
GCAATGTCCATCATGTAAAGGGGAGCTTGACTTTCACCTGTTCAGGAAAACCGAAGTTAAAAATGAAAGTGAACTTTTAATTGATAATGATATTTGCCCTGCAAACTGCAATAACCCTGATTCGGAATTGACCAAAGCTGAGGATGCGGTAAGCCACTGCAAAAAATGTTATGAAACAGAGATTGTTGACGGTCTTATAACTTGTAAGTGCGGGAAAGCATACCCTGTTGTAAGAGGGGTACCGAGGTTTGTCCCGGATGCATTTGATCAGCACCCCGGCTTCACTCAGGAATATTACGAAAATATTAAAGCATACCTGGGAACGAATGCCAGGGAAAAGGAACATTTCGAGAAAATGTTCAAGGAAGTCCAGGGAATGTTTGGTAAACAATGGGAAATCTGGGGGAAGAATGATAGGATTTACGGCTTTACGGAAGAACAGGCCAGGGAATGGTTCCTGACTCATACAACCAGCAAAAAAATTGATGTGTCCTACTTTAAAGATAAAATTGTTCTTGAAGTTGGCTGCGGTCATGGTAAGTATGTCAAGATCCTGAATGAATTTGGCTGTGAAAATGTCGGATTAGACCTGGGACCAAGTGTAGATCTTGTTTATGAGATAACTAAAGACCGTCCTACGGCACATGTTATTCAGGGTAATGCAATGAATCCGCCGTTAAAAAAAGAGAGCTTTGATTACGTATGGAGCCATGGAGTATTACACCACACTCCATCTACCAAAGATGCGGTTGAAGCCTGTGCCAAGCTTCCAAAGAAAGAAACCGGCTGGTTTTATGTCTGGGTCTATCACAAAGGGGGATTCCTCTGGGAATATGGAAACAGGCTACTGAGGAGTATTACGACCAGGCTGCCTGAAAAGGTCGTAATCGGGATTTCTTACGCTTTAGCGCCGCTGCTGTATATAATCCCTGCATATAATAAAGACGTCAACTTAAGTAATGTGTCATGGAGCGTGTGTGCACTGAGTATAAATGACTGGCTGGCACCCAAGTACCAGTGGCATCATTCAGCAGAAGAAGTAATATCATGGTACGAAGAATTCGGTTACAAGGACATTGAAGTAACTCCGGCCAATGGTGTTGGAATTATAGGAATGAGGAAATAAAGGCACTACCCTGAGACATAATTTCGATACCAATTAACAAGTACGATCAAAGACCAGATCTGCCTGCTGTTTTCGGCCCTTCCCTTCAGGTGGTCATTAATAATGGAATCAATATAACCCTGGTTCAGGAATGGCACCTGAGACAGTGCGTCAGAAGACAGGGAAGACATCATGTAATCTTTCAACCCCTTCTTAATCCAAAGTGCTACTGGCGGAGTGAAGCCTCTTTTTTTGGCAAATGCTATTTCTGGCGGCAGGAACTTTGCCAAGGCATTTCTCATTATATATTTTGTCTGAAATCTTTTTATTTTATGATTTAGTGTAACTTTACGGGAAAAATCAATAATGGCATTGTCTAAAAGAGGCACTCTGACTTCCAGGCTGTTAGCCATGCTCATTTTATCTGTTTTTTGTAATGGATCTTCCTGGAGAAAAGTCTTAAAATCAACATACATCAATTGGTCCTGAATACTAAAACCTTTTTCTCGTGCTTTTATGAAATATTTCTCCATTGCATAAAAGGCGTCTAAGCTTTCACCCTCTTTGATAAAATCCGCACTCAGCAGATCATTCTTCTGATCTTCATCGAAGAGTACTTTCCAGTGATAATGTCCCTGATCATAAGGGAATTCCGCACCATTAGTGAATCTCTTAAGTTTAAAAGGCAGGCTAAGATAGTTGTGAGATTCCGGCAGTCTGTGTATGGCAGCTTTCAACATGGTACGTATTGGTGCGGGTATCTTCTTGTACATGTCGGCGATTCTATAAAGATAGTGGGTCTGGTATCCCCCGAACAGCTCATCCCCACCTTCACCGCCAACGATCGTTTTCACATGTGAGCGGGCAAGCTTTGAAACAAAATACGTCGGGATCATGGAATAGTCCATTAATGGCTCATCAAATGCTGTGACTATCTTCTCAATTTCATTACATATCTCCGGCTCCGACAGGACGATTTCTCTTAAAGAAAGTCCCAGCTTCTTGGCGACTACTCTTGTCATTGGGAGTTCACTGTACGATTCTTCTTTGTAACCTACTGTGAATGCGTTGAGCTTTAGATTGCATTTCATGGCGGCGACAGAAGCGATCAGGGCTGAGTCCACTCCGGCGCTCAGGAAAATACCGATTGGAACATCGCTTCGGGTCTGTCTGTGTACCACGCTCTTTAACTCATCAATAAACATGTCAGCAAGGTTGTCTTCATCGGTATTGATAATGCTTTCCGAAGAGTATGGATTCATGTCCCAGAATTCACTCTCTTTATATGTTTTGCCGGAGCAGCTCAGCATATGACCGGCGTTGAGTTTCTTGATGGCATTGAAACCGGTAAGAGGAGAAGGGATGTATCCGTAGGAAAGATACTGATTTATTGCTTCATAATCAGGGGAACTCGAAACACCGGCCTTCAGAAGGGCCTTAATCTCTGATGCAAATATTAATCCGGCTTCAGTTTCAGCGTAATAAAGAGGTTTAATGCCCACACGGTCCCGCAAGAGAAATAATATTTTTTTGTTTTCTTGTTTTATCTTACATTGGCCGGCTTTATAGGCGTTTTTCTCCC
>CAMYJJ010000315.1 GCA_947258735.1 Thermodesulfovibrionia bacterium
TTGATGCGGAGCTTTTCCTCTGGATCAGTTGTATACAAAAGCTGTGTGAATCGATCAACAATCAGCCTGCCTATACCATATCCCATGGGTGTCATTAAAAATATCTCTGAATAGTTGCCCGGATCAGTATTCACCGACATGATCATCTCAAAGAAATGTTCAGGTAAAATCACCTGTTTTGACTTCCTGAGCGCTTCGATACTGGATTGTTCCTGTCTCAGGAAGCACTTGAATGCACTGTTGGCAATGATCGCCTTACCTGCAGGAAACCGGTCGAAATCCTCGAAGCTCTGGGTTATGGAGATTGCTGCCCCACCGTACTTTCTGAAACGCCGGTAACCGTTTTCCATGAATTTTCCTGTATTACCGCCGCCCAGCAGGTCCCAGGCCTCATCCATGATTACCAGTTTCTTGATATCCTCTTTGTTGGCTGACAGATACATCTCCTGCTGTATCTGATGGATCAGTGAGAGCAGTACAACCTCCTGCAGGTCCTTCTTCGTCTTCAGCTCCTCAAGTTCAAGTACCACGAAATTACTCTCAGGTCTCAGGTTGCTTGGCCCCTCAAAATAATTCCTGTATGAGCCCTTATTCGTATAGGGAAAGAGCATTTTGGCGAGGTCCTGCTGCCTTGCATCAGTGCCATTGGCAAGATACTCTACAATGTTCGTTATCGTTGTACTGGAATGGTATTTGATGAAGCATTCTCCGATAGCTTCTTCAAGGTATGAGAATTCAATATCTGAGATAGGGTTGCTCGGCGATGCCATCTGGGCCAGCATGCCTTTTAAAACCGACATGTGCTCGTCCTGCAGCTCCTGGTAATCCCTGATCTTGGTGAATGGATTGATATTGACCTTTGATTCAGGCCCGAAGGTGATAAATTCCCCTCCAAAGACCTCTGCGATCTTCTTGTACGAACCGCCCACATCGATGATCCATATTTTACTGCCGATGCCGAGATAGGAGACAACCGCTTCGTTGACGAAAAAGCTCTTACCACCTCCCGTGCCGGCAACAACGATGGCATTCTTTCCGCCCTGCCTGTTGTCGAAGAAATCAAAGGTCATCGTCTGTCCCCTGCGCGAAAAGAGCAGCATGATAGGTGTACCAGTGCCCTTCCAGTCAGCCTGCACCGGTGCCAGTTCTGATGCGTTCCTCGTTGTTAGCGTCTTGTACCGCTTCAGGCTGTTCTGCGCTTCATGGACAATCCCCATGGGCAGGGACTGGAGAAAGAGCGGAAGGTTGATGTACGTATCATCCTGCAGCAGGATACCGATGTTCCGGTAGATGCTCTTGAGCTGTCCTGTCATCTTCTGAAGGTGCTCCACGTTATCGGCATACACAAAGACATGAAAGTATGCCTTGACTAACTGCTCTTTGTTGGCCATCTGTGCAAGCAGCCTGTCTACGTTTTCCTTCTTCCTGAGAATGTCCGGCAGGAATTTCGCAATCTGTCCGAAGGCCTGATAGTTGATTGACATTGACAGTTTCCTGATTCTCTTCTCGGCTGATAGCTGGTCAAGGGTGATGCAGTTAAAGGCAACAAAGAAATTCGTGGGAAGCTGCTTGAGATTCTCATATGCGTCTCCGATAAAGGAAATGGCCGATGAAATGTCCCACTCCTCCGGATACTGGTTAACGGTAAAGCTCTTGCAGTACTTCCCGTCAATGACCATATAGTCTTTATTTATCTCGATAGTGTTGTCTGCGTAGACGACCTGGTCCTTGAGCGGGATCGACGGATCGCACCGGGGTATGGTCTCAGTCTTGTGCGAAGGATTAATGAGCATTTTGAGAAGATAAACCAGTTCGGTTTCCGGGACAGTCCGCGGATGCAGGTACGATGTCCTCAGTGCCTGGGTGACGGTATTCTTCACCTCAACAACCTTGCTTTTTGCACGTTTGTATTCCTCAGGTGTCCTGAGTTTCACGGGGATCTTGATGCTGATAAAAAGCCTGAAATCCCGCACGACATAGTCATACCCTGACATGATACTTTTCTTTACGCCCTCAAGATAAAACTCCCTTCTTTTTTTGCAAAACTCGCTATACAGGTTGTTACCGTTTCGGATTTCACGGAGCAAAACGTACTGGTCCATAACAGACTTGATATCTGTTGTGGAGAGCAGCATAAACTGCATGCACATGCCGACCGGATTCGACGATGACTCCACTATGCCCCGCAAGGCAGATACGGTGTCAGACCCGGCAAGGCTCAGCGGAGAGCATTCCAGAACAAAACCGATTCCGTCATCAAGGGCGTAGATATTATGCTCCTCGTCATAGGCCAGATAGGGCAGAAGTTCGCTGAATGACTCTCTATGCAATAATTGCTCTGCTACCTTAATTGCATCCATGTAATGATCGGTGACCTCCCTGTAGGGGCATATGGCGATATGCCCCTACGTTCTGTTGTTGCATTTGTTTGTTTTCAATTGAATAGCAAAAGAACCACCGTATTTCACCGGTCTCGCCCTCTTCCCCTTTATTAATTTACGTGCCCTTTTCGGTGTGCATTTTGCCAGCAGATTACCCTCAGGACTGAGCACATTCACTGTATGGAAAATATTTTTGTTCATACTTTTAGAGGTATTACTGTTTCCTGAAATTGAAAAATAGAAGCGGGAAGGTTTTATGGCCTTCCCGCTTCCAGGGGGACCTGACGTTATACAACCATTGCAGCAACGATACTGTTGATAACGTCGGGCAAGTAGAACAGAGCTAATCCGCCACCCAGACCGGTAGCAATTGACATCAGCGACTGTCTGGCTATGCCAATACCGGTTCCCACAAGGAATATTCCCAGAGCAAGCGACCTTCCGAGTCCGCCCTGAGCCCAGTCCAATAGCGCTGTCTCTACGGGAGCGAATTCAGCGCCGTTTGCACCTGCAAAGGCATTGGCTGCCAGACCCATGAGGATAATCGCCATGACCGGCAGTATTGCCTTGAGATGTTTCATACAGTGTTCCTCCTTTCCAGTATTTCCGGATACTATCCCCGCACAGGAGCCCTGTGGTAAATAAGTCTTATTTAGCGATGAAATAGCATTTTCGCTATATAGGTATTACCCATTATGATTTAGATTTGAGTTTTTCTGGCAAATTGCGTCATTATTGTTTTTGGCAATAGCTCTTTGATTACCAAATGTCGGCCATAGTTCATGCTGAAGCCGGCATGTCTCCACTTCTTCAGCTTCGAAATAATCTCATCACTGATCTTTCCCTCTTTTTTAAACAGAGTGAATACACCGGACGAAAGATATCCTCAAGATTTTTACTTTATTATTCGGTATTACATAAAAGGGATTATTTTTACAATTACTGAAGATCAATGATAAAATATTACGCTGTGGTAATCGAAGATGCATGAAAGAATCCTTATAGTTGAAGACGAATTGTCTATTGCAGATAATATCAGCTATGCGCTTTCCACGGAGGGTTTCGAACCTCTCCGGTCAGAAACAGGCA
>CAMYJJ010000316.1 GCA_947258735.1 Thermodesulfovibrionia bacterium
ATGAGCAGGCCAAGGGCGGTGCAGGTCTGATACTTAAGCTGGCAAAAGAAAAGCTGGGAGGCGACTTTTCACAGATTTCAGATGCCATTCCGGAAACAGACGATATGATGAGCGCCGCTCCGGAAAGTGGAGCAGTGGGAGGGATTCTGAAAAGCGTAACACATGCTTTTGGTGGCAGCGCTGAAAAGTTCGGGGATATTACAGCCCTGGTCGGCGGATTCTCAAAACTGGGATTGAACAAAGATATGGTCGGCAAGTTCATCCCTATTGTTGTGAATTTCGCACAGTCAAAAGGAGGCGACACCGTAAAAAACCTTATGGGTAAAGTCCTTCAATAAGGTCGGTATCAGGTAATGAAAATCAGCCTTAAACAGGCTAAAAATAAGAAAAGGAGGGATAAATGTCAAAACTCGAAAAAATCGAAGGTGTTGGTGAAACATATGCAAAGAAACTGCATGAAGCAGGCGTAACAACAACAGATTCATTACTCGAAAAAGGATCATCCCCGCAGGGCCGGAAAGAAATTTCAGAGAAGTCCGGTATCAGTGAAAAGGTTATCCTCAAATTTGTAAACCAGGTTGATCTCGCCCGTATTAAAGGGATAAGCGAAGAATACGGCGAACTGCTTGAAGTCTCGGGAGTTGACAGTGTTCCGGAACTGGCACACAGAAACCCTGAAAGTCTCATGGACAGCCTCACACGGGTCAATGATTCTAAAAAGCTGGTCCGCAAACTTCCTTCATTGTCGCAGATTACAAAGTGGGTAGATGAGGCAAAGACACTGCCAAAGGTTGTCACTCATTAAGGCCTTGGGCTGAGCGAAAATGTTTAGCAGTTTAAAATAGATGATAAGAAGGGCTGTACTGTTGTAACCTCCTCGAATATGAAAGGAGTTATCGTCAGCTCTTCTTATCATCATTTTATTCATGTAAACAAGGCATTCGTCATTCCCGAGATGATTTGATCGGGAATCCAGAAAACTCGCATAACAAGTGATTCCCGCTTAAAAAACCTGCCTACCGTCAGGCAGGCTGCGGGGAATGACACAGGGCAAGAGAGGCACAGCAAATTGCAATACATGCATCGAAGTGCTAAACAGCTCTATAAAAACCTTTACCGTTTTCTTGAACGCTTTTATTTGCCGCTTCACATCATTCAACACTCCAGATAAATTTATCCCTCCATTGTTCACATACGTACGTTTCATCAGGGAGTGCCCTTCTCCACATCCTTGACACTCAAAGAATAAAACATCTAATATATTTATCCAAGTTATTAATTAGTATCTGTGCATAAACTGCCATTTTTTGTTTTTGTCATACCCGAAGTCTTTAGTCGGGTATCCAGAATAAATTAAAAAGACTGGATTCCCGCCCAACAGACTACGGGAATGACGGCTTAACGTTTGACTTTATACACAGACTTTAATTCAGCGATGAATAATCAATAATCACGGTCCCATCGTCTAGTGGCCTAGGACGTCGGCCTCTCACGCCGAAAACACGGGTTCGAGTCCCGTTGGGATCACCAGATGCTTAAGACAGAAGACAAAAGACAGTAGTCAGGAGTCAGGGGTCAGGAGTTAGAAGGTAGTTAACTTCCCCGCTTCCGCACTTCCGCGCTTCTTAAACTGATTGGAGAGAATATGTCAATGTCATACAACATTGCAGTAATTCCGGGTGACGGGACCGGTCCTGAGGTTGTTGCTGAAGGGCTGAAGGTCATTAATGCCGTTTCTGAAAAAGAGGGCTTTAAAATAAACCTTACCAGTTTTAATTTCGGGGGAGAACGTTTCCTGAAAACAAATGAGGTCCTTCCTGAAAGTGCAGTCAGTGATCTCAGTTCGTTTGATGCCATTTTTCTCGGGGCCATAGGCCATCCTGATGTAAAGCCGGGTATTCTGGAAAAGGGGATCTTATTAAAGTTGAGATTTGAACTTGACCAGTATATTAACCTGAGGCCTGTAAAACTCTACCCCGGTATAGAGTGTCCCCTCAAGGACAAAGGTCCTGAGCATATCGACTTTGTCGTTATCAGGGAAAACACAGAAGGCCTTTATGCAGGAGCAGGCGGTTTTCTGAAAAAGGGCACTGCAGACGAGGTGGCTGTGCAGGAATCGATCAATACACGGAAGGGTGTTGAGCGGTGCATCCGTTATGCCTTTGAATATTGCAGAAAGCGTAACAGGGAGAAGAAACTCACGCTCTGCGGCAAAACAAATGTCCTGACCTATGCATTTGATTTGTGGGAGCGCACATTTAATGAAGTGGCAAAAGAATATGCTGATATCACATCTGATTACGCCCATGTTGATGCCATTACCATGTGGTTTGTAAAAAATCCGGAGTGGTTCGATGTGATAGTTACGGACAACATGTTCGGTGATATTATTACCGACCTTGGAGCAATGATACAGGGTGGTATGGGAATAGCTGCCGGCGGCAATCTCAACCCCGAAGGGGTGTCCATGTTTGAACCTATCGGCGGATCAGCACCGAAGTATACAGGCAAAAATATGATTAACCCTCTTGCTGCCATTTCTGCAGCAGGGTTGATGCTTGATTATCTCGGAGAAGAAAAGGCCGGAAAAAAAATTGAAGACGCAGTCATGAAAGTCACTGCTCATCACTTAAAGAGTCTTGCAGCCGGCCAGATGGGAATGACCACAACCGGGGTCGGAGACCTCGTAACTAAATACGCTATAGAGTAGGTGAGGAGACAGGATGTTAAAGAAGAAAGATACATATGTAGTGGCTGTCGCAGGAGCAACAGGGGCCGTGGGAAATGAGATGATATCCGTCCTTGAAGAGAGAAATTTCCCGGTTGATCAGCTGCGTTTATTTGCATCAGAACGGTCTGAAGGAAAGACCCTTGAATTTCATGGAAAGCCTGTTAAAGTTGATGTGCTGACAGACAAGGTCTTTAACGGCATTGATATTGCGCTGTTCTCTGCAGGAGGAGACAGGAGTACTGAGTTTGCTCCGGCTGCAGCCAGATCTGGGTGCGTTGTAGTGGACAATTCAAGCGCCTGGAGAATGGACCCGGAAGTGCCGCTTGTTGTTCCGGAAGTAAATCCGGATGATATTAAAAAACATAAGGGAATCATCGCTAACCCTAACTGTTCGACCATCCAGATGGTGGTAGTGTTAAAACCGATCCACGATGCCGCAAAAATTACCAGGGTAGTTGTCACAACATTTCAATCGGTGTCGGGCACAGGGAAAAAGGCCATGGATGAACTGCTGGACCAGACAAAGGACCTTCTTAATTTCAAGGAAGCCCGTCCATCTGTCTATCCCCATCAGATCGCCTTTAACTGTTTACCTCATATTGATTCATTCATGGATGATGGCTACTCAAAGGAAGAGATCAAGATGGTCAATGAAACAAAAAAGATCCTGGGCGATGATTCAGTGAAAGTCACGGCAACGACCGTGAGGGTCCCTGTTTTTAAAGGCCACTCCG
>CAMYJJ010000317.1 GCA_947258735.1 Thermodesulfovibrionia bacterium
CTGTTATTGATCTGGCAAAGGAATACACGGACAGGCCGACTGCAGTGATTGTGAAGCATAATAATCCCTGCGGTGTTGCATCTGCGGATACTCTCAGTGAGGCATATAAAAACGCGTTTGAAACAGACCCGGTTTCAGCATTTGGCGGGGTTATTTCATTAAACAGACCGGTTGATGAGGCAACGGCAACAGAGATCCTTAATCTATTTGTAGAAATCATCATAGCTCCTTCCTTTGATGATGCGGCCCTTTCTGTTATAAGCAAAAAGCCGAATATAAGGCTGCTGGAACTGGATATTTCAAAAGACGTTGCGGGATTTGAGATGAGAAAGATCCAGGGCGGACTGCTCCTTCAGGAAAGAGACCTTGGCATGATCCAGGACCTCAAGTCCTGTGAGGTAGTAACAAAGAGAAAACCGGATGATGATGAATATGCAGCAATGGCCTATGCCTGGAGAGTATGTAAACATATGAAGTCAAATGCCATCATATATGCTTCAAAGGACCGGACGCTGGGAATCGGGTGCGGACAGACCAGCAGGGTGGACTCTGCACGGCTGGCAGCAATGAAGGCGGCCAACTACGATATATCACTGAAGGGTTCTGCTGTTGCATCAGACGCGTTTTTCCCTGCAAGGGACGGTATTGATGTTGTTGCCGGGGCAGGGGCAACTACAATTATTCAGCCGGGAGGGTCGATCAAGGACAAGGAGACCATTGCCGCCTGTGACGAACATGGCGTGGCCATGATATTTACAGGAATGAGGCATTTCAGACACTAAAAAACCGTGACGCGTGACGAGTAACGAGTAACAAGTTGTTTAACCGTCACGCGTTACTCATTACGGAGGTTTATATGAAGGTTCTTGTGATTGGAGGAGGCGGCAGAGAGCATGCCCTTGTCTGGAAGCTCAGTCAGAGTCCGAGAGTTGACAAGGTGTACTGTGCTCCGGGGAATGCGGGAATTTCAAAAATTGCGGAATGCATTGATATCAGGAATGATGACTTTGAAGGATTGGTTGATTTTGTGAAATATAACTGGATCGATCTTACGGTCGTCGGCCCTGAAGATCCTCTTTCCAGGGGAATTGTTGACGCCTTTGTAAAGGAAGAGAGAATAATTTTCGGACCTGACAAGGCTGGCGCACAACTTGAGGGCAGCAAGCAGTTTGCAAAGGACTTTATGCAGAAATACGGCATTCCCACTGCCGAGTATAAAACGTTTTCATCTTATGCACAGGCAGAAGAGTATGTAAGGCTTAAGGGTGCCCCTATTGTTGTAAAGGCTGACGGACTGGCAGCGGGAAAGGGAGTCATAGTCGCTGAAACAGTAGATGAGGCCATTGAAGCCCTGAAACTTATAATGAAGGACAACGCATTTGGAGATGCAGGGAGCAAGGTGATCGTTGAACAGTGCCTTAAAGGTGAAGAGGCTTCATTCATGATACTCACTGACGGCAAAACAGTTGTGCCGCTTGCAACGTCCCAGGACCATAAACAGATCTTTGATGGGGACAAAGGCCCGAACACCGGCGGAATGGGTGCATATAGTCCTGCTCCGATTGTTACCGATGAGATGAATGCAGAGGTGATGAAGACAATAATTGCTCCCATGATAAAAGGCCTTGAGCGGGAGAGGATCAATTACAGGGGAGTTATATATGTAGGGCTGATGATCTGTGACGGCAGGCCGTATGTTCTTGAATATAATGTGCGGTTTGGAGATCCTGAAGCACAGCCCATATTGTCCAGGCTTGATTGCGATCTTTTTGATCTGTTAAAAGCAACAGCTGAGGGAAGACTTCATGAAATTGATGTGAAGTGGAAAGAGGGCGTTTCCATCTGTGTCGTGCTGGCATCAAAAGGATATCCTGGACCCTATCAAAAGGGAGATACAATAAAGGGACTGGATGCTTTTAAAAACAACGAGGATGTGGTCGTGTTCCATGCTGGTACGAGTTTTAACAATGGAGAAGTCGTTACCTCCGGCGGCCGGGTACTGGGTGTGACCGCCCTTGGGGAAGATATTCAGTCTGCACAGGACAATGCCTACAGGGCAATCGAAAAAATCAACTTTGATGGAATGCAGTTCAGAAGAGATATTGGAGATAAAGCAATAAAAAAACAGTAGTCAGATGTTGGCAGTCAGTAGTTAAGGGAATACGGCGTAATGTTTCTTCCTGACTGCCAATTGCGACCTGCTCACTACTATTTACAACATTTAAATGATCAATTATATCGGAGAATAATGTTATGAACGCAAAAGTATTAATCTTAATGGGGAGTGATTCCGACTTGTCTGTAATGGAAAGCACTGCCAATGTTTTAAAGGAATTCAAAATACCTTACAATATGACAGTGGCATCTGCCCATAGAACCCCTGACAGGACATTAAAACTTATAAAGAGTTCTGAAAGGCAGGGAGTGAAAGTCATCATAGCAGGTGCAGGTGCAGCTGCTCACCTTGCAGGAGTCGTGGCTTCACACACAACGCTGCCTGTTATTGGGGTCCCGATAGACTCTTCTCCCCTCAGCGGGATTGACTCGCTTTACTCAACAGTACAGATGCCCCCTGGCATCCCTGTTGCAACAATGGCGGTGGGTAAGGGCGGGGCAAAAAATGCCGGCATATGTGCAGCGCAAATTCTTGCACTTCATGATACAAGGCTTGCAAAGGCCCTTAAGGACTACAGGAAGAAGATGGCAGCTGAAGTTGTAAAAAAAGCAAAAAAAGTTGAAAAGCAGTAATGTGATGCAGATAGCAGTCTAACATGCTAAATCACATCAAAAACTGAACCTTTCCCCTTCACCCTCCGGGAGTATCTGCTTATCATTCAGAAGTTCCCGCCACCTGACACATATATTCAGCGGCATTAAAGGAAACGATGCTAACTACCGAATAATATTAACAAAAGATATGGCATGGCCATGATAATTTCAGTTATCACAGCATGGATATAAACAGGGGTATACGTCGTTATGTCAGGTCGAGAAGTTGGAGTAGTAAAATGGTATGATGAAGCCCAGGGCTATGGATATATAGCCCGCAAGGGAAAAGACGATCTTTACCTGCATTACAGTTCAGTTCTCTGCCATGGCAGTGACTGTGCCATCCATGAAGGTGATTCAGTATCTTTTATCGTCGTACAGGGGAGAAATGATATGATGCATTCGGGAATTAATATGTTATTCAATAAAATCCAAGGAGGAAGTATGACAAAGAGAGTGAGTCTTACTGTGTTTGTTTTATTAATGATACCGTTATTGATCACGGGATGTGTGGACAAGAAAAAGATCGATGAGATGGCTGAGACACAGAAAGAGATGCTGACAGCGCTAAAGAGTATAGAAGATAAAATAGGCAACCTTGCCAAGGCTGCACCTGCAGCTGCTCCAAGCCGGCCGACCGTTGATTACAATAAAGTCCATAACCTTCCCGTGGGAAGTTCAGCTGTTAGCGGCAAT
>CAMYJJ010000318.1 GCA_947258735.1 Thermodesulfovibrionia bacterium
CATCTCCATGCCGGAAAAGAATGCTCTGCAGCTTGTCCCGAAGCAGAAGATCGGCCACATACAGTCTGTCATTATGGAAACATCAAAAAAAGGGTTCCCCATACAGATGTTCACCATACTGGATACATACGGCAACATCATCATGATCGAGCTGAAAGACATCAGGACAAATACAGGATTGAAAGATGAACTTTTTATATTTCAGATACCCGCCGATGCAGAGGTATTTGATATGAGCCAGTAATTAATAATCCGCAGATTACACAGATTACTACGATAGAAACAATATATAAAATTTATGTTAATGGTCTATACATCTATAATCTGTGAGAATCTGCGACATCTGCGGATCCAATAATGCCCAAAAAAAAACGCCGTACCAGGAAAAAGAAGAAAAACAGCCGGCATATACTATTCATTCTGCTTCTCGTGCTGGCCGGTGTCTTTTTTCTCTCCCGGGAACCCGGCAGGGAAAAAACCCCTTCAGGCCTGCTTAAACCCTTTAAGACAGAAAAAAAATCCGGTCCTGCCGGACTGCCTAAAGTAGCCATTGTCATGGATGATCTCGGCAATAGCAAAAAAATGGCAAAGACTATATTTGAGATGAAACAGCCCCTGACATTTTCTGTGCTTCCCCTTCAGACCTACTCCAGATGGACAGCTGAAGAGGCGTATAGACGGGGATATGATGTGATCCTCCATATCCCTATGGAATCGTCAAGAAAAATGAAGCTTGGCGAGGGCGGTCTTTATCTTGATATGTCACATAGAACGATACGGGAAACCCTTGAAACGGATATAGATTCGGTGCCTTTTATCATAGGGGCCAGCAGTCATATGGGATCTGCCTTCACCCGTGATAGACGTGCCATGGATACAGTTGTTTCTGTGTTAAAAGACCATGACCTGTTCTTCCTTGACAGTATAACCATCCCGGATACCGTAGGGTACTCAATTGCAAAAAGGTCCGGACTGGCAGCACTGCGGCGTGACATATTTCTGGATAACTCAGACGATCTGAAGGACATTGCTCATCAATGGAAAGAACTGATGACCCTGGCAAAGAAAAAAGGATATGCAGTAGCCCTTGCCCACCCGAGAAAAAACACATTCACATTTCTGAAAAAAACCCTTAAGAACAATAAAGAAATTTCTGTGGTGCCTCTATCGGAATTAATTAATAATAGTTTGCAGTAGACAGTTTACAGGAGACAGTACGCTGTAGTTGATAGACAGTAGTCCTGGCCCCTGTTTACTGACCACTGTCTCCTTTCTACTCTTTTTAAATGTATTTTGACATTTGGATGATTTTCATATAGATTTAAGAAGAATATTAAATTATGGAGGGGCCGTTATGGATTCAAATTATATGTTAAAAGTTCAGGATGCCAAGGCCGTTGATGTCCAGAAAGCCTTGCAGGCAGCCGGGATCAAGGTAACCAGTATCATTGAAGTGTATAAAGATGCATCTTCAAAAGATGCCTGATTGCACGGATTAAAAGGAGATTACACAGATAAGAAACTTAGTTGTTCAGTTAATCTGTGTAATCATGTTTAAATCGGTGTAATCATCAGAATGATGATCCCCGCAGCCAGAGTCAGGAATTACTACCGAAACTTACATGTGGCGAGCATAGAAGTAACTGATTCCCTCAAAGTAGGCGACCTTATTAATATCAGGGGACATTATACAGACTTTGATCAGGAGATCTATTCGATCGAAATCGGGCATATACAGGTACAAGAAGCATCCAGAGGTGATATTGCAGGGATAAAAGTTGATGATTTTGTCAGAAAAAATGATCTCATATATCGAATTGTGGAATAGCCATAATTATTTTAATTGGCATGCTGGCTATAGTCTGTGTATAAAGTCAAACTTTAAGCCGTCATTCCCGCAGTCCTTAGGCGGGAATCCAGTGTTTTTAATGACTTCTGGATGCCCGACTACAGACTTCGGGCATGACAAAAATAAAAACGACATTATATACATAGATACTAACTAAGTACTTCATGTTTAATTATGTGAAACGAAAACAATGATATGTAAGAATTTAAAGTATAAAAAGGCAGATCAAAACTCAAAAATGATTTTAAAATAAGAACGTATAAAGCAAATAAAGCTCAATCAAACATAATGTTACAAGAAGCGACTGAATTGGCAAATATATTAGCCTCCAGTATTCTCACACTAAGAGGCAAATGATAATTTTTTCTTTTTGATATGTGTTTTTTATTTTTTATCTTTAATTTTTTATTTCGTCATGCTTTTAACCAAGGAGCAAAGATCGAAGTAAAATGAAGAACAATCAATGACCCAGTCTCATATTATTAAACCCGAATGGTACGCAGTCCATGTCAAATCCAGACATGAGGCCAAGGTAAATGACAGACTGACACTCAAAGGTATAGAGGCATTTCTGCCAACTGTAGAGCGGATAAGTAAATGGAAAGACAGAAAAAAGAAAGTCGAATTTCCTTTATTTCCCGGCTACTTATTTGTCCACACCACACATGAGGCAGACAGACTGTTAAGCGTATTAAAAGTTGCAGGTGTGGTGAGAATGCTGTGCACCGTTCCGGGACTTCCCGATCCCATACCGGATGAGCAGATCATTTCACTGAAGAAGCTTATTGAAAATAAGGAAGCACTGGATCCTTATCCCTATTTAAATGAAGGTGAGCAGGTGAGAATCACAAGAGGCTCCCTCACAGGAGTCGAGGGCATTCTGGTCAAAAAACTTGATAAACACCTGCTGGTTCTCTCAGTAGACGTCCTGCAGCAGGGCGTGGCCCTTAAAATAAGCGCTTCTGAAGTGGAGAAAGTTTGAAGCAGTAGACAGTAGTCAGTAGTCAGGGATCAGCCATGTATGTGCCTGTAATAACTCAAATTAATATATCTATAGATCGCAGTCGTCATTCCCGTGATCCTTTAACGGGAATCCAGAAACAAGGCACCTTTATCTCATCTGTATTATACATAACCTATACGATTACCCATAACCCCTCACCCTTACGCCTGACTACTGTCTTCTATCTACTGTCTTTTAACAAGTGCGTCCTTTTTACCTCATCACCATTGTATGAACACCACATTGTAAGGAGTAAGGAGTAAGGAGTAAGGAGTCAGGGAGAAACATCTAGCATAGCTCTAACCGCTTGTTTTATTGTCTTTTTTAACTCATAACTCATAACTCATAACTCATAACTCCAAACCTGGCATGCCTTTTGCTCTTGATAAGCCGTCGCACATTATTCTTTAAAACGACACACCGGATACGAGTCTCCAAGTACAGGAGACAGAAAAGATATTATGTAAACCTTAACAGAAAGGGAGGTGGTTAAAAGATAAAGCGAGAGTCCCTGCTTCCGGATTGCCGGTAAGGGATTTGAAGTATAGAGAGGTAAACAATAACAAAATTTTACAAGGAGGTTTTTGAATGAAAAAGTATTTCG
>CAMYJJ010000319.1 GCA_947258735.1 Thermodesulfovibrionia bacterium
GTATTGCCCGGGAAGCTGAAAGCACTGGAATAAAAATCGTAACAGGGGACACTAAGGTAGTGGAAAAAGGTAAATGCGACGGCATGTATATCAATACAGCAGGCATAGGAGAAGTTATCAGGCCTTTTCAAATAAATGATACAGCGGATGGGGATGCAGTAATAGTAACAGGGACTATCGGTGATCATGGAACTGCGGTAGCGCTGGCAAGGGATGATTTTGATATACATGCTGAACTGGTAAGTGACTGTGCATCCCTGTACGGTCTGCTCAGTCCGTTATTTGAGATAGATGGTGTCAGGTGGATGAGAGACCCTACAAGAGGGGGAACTGCCACTGTGCTCGTTGAGCTTTCAGAAGTAACAGGACTGGGTGTACGCATATATGAAGAGAACGTCCCTGTCAGGGAAAATGTTACATTTATCTCGGACATGCTTGGATATGATCCCCTGTATCTGGCAAATGAGGGGAAGGCAATTGTCATAACATCACAGGAGTCTTCTGAGACCGTGCTGAAAATGCTGCATAATCACCCCCTGGGTGATAAGGCCGCGATTATAGGTGAGATATCATCGGGTTTCAGGGGATTAAGATTAAAAACACGCATCGGCGGTGAACGGCCTCTGGACATGCTGGAAGAAGACCAGCTGCCGAGGATATGTTGATAATTATCTACAGATTATATACAGATTTAATAAATCTGTGATACTCTGCGAAATCTGCGGACGATATGTACTATATGAAAAACACTCAGGACATAATTAGAATTATTCACTCTCTTGTTCCTCAGAACAGGAAACTGAAAATAATGAACGTCTGCGGTTCTCATGAGCATACTATTTCATTTTCAGGAATGAGGAGTTTAGTGCCTGATACCCTTGAGCTGATTCCCGGGCCGGGATGTCCGGTATGTGTATGTCCGGAGAGCGACATTATAAATGCTATCAACCTCTCAAAGAGAGAGGATGTTGTTCTTGTCACGTATGGAGATATGGTGAGAGTGCCTTCAATAAAAGGATCTATCAGGTCTGATGGCAGAAACTACAGAATCATATCATCTCCCTCTGAAGCAATTAAAATCGCACAATCAGAACCTGATAAGCAGATTGTTTTTTTCTCGATCGGTTTTGAGACAACCACAGCACCGACCGCTGCCATTCTTGAGATGGGAATCCCTGAAAACCTGTTCATACTCAGTTCACACAGGCTGACACCGGCAATAATGGAGGTCCTGGTAAAAGACCAGGAAACAGGCATAGACGGGTTTGTCTGCCCCGGTCATGTATCTGCCATCGTTGGATCAAACGCATGGAATGTATTTTCAGAGAAATATGGCATACCCACTGTTGTCGCCGGATTTGAGGCTGACAATCTGCTTCTTGGAATCATGGAAATACTTATCCAGATTAAACAGGGAGAAATACGGACAACCAACGTTTACAGCGGTGTGGTGAGACCGCGCGGCAATGAGCAGGCCCAGAAGCTCCTGAACAAATATTTTGAAGTTTCAGATGTCAACTGGAGAGGGATCGGCCACGTTCCTGCATCCGGACTTGAGCTGAGAAACAATTATGCGGACAGAGATGCAAAAAAAGTATTTGAGCTGGAAGAAACAAGGGAAGAAAAAATACCGGGCTGCATCTGCGGCAATGTGGTCCTGGGAAAAGCCTATCCTGCTGAATGTCCCCTCTTTAAAAAATCATGCAGTCCCTCATCTCCTCACGGTCCATGCATGGTCTCATCTGAAGGCTCATGTAATATCTGGTTTAAGACTAACACATAACCTTTTTGCCCGGGGGTAATACTGAATTGTTTGAGATTATTATGAGGATGATATGTCAGGCAACTTCCTGAAACAGGCAATATTAATACTTGTTAAGAAATAACAGTCTTGACCGCAGGCTGGTCCTGTCCCCCTGCATGCCAAGTTTTCTCCGGATGTTTTTGCGGCGGGCCCTTACCGTGCCAATAGAAATATTCAGGATCTCCATGATCTCCCTGTCCTGTTTGCCTTCTCTTATCAGGTCAGCTATCCTGATCTCTTCAGGGGTAAATGCCATCTGCTCTGATGACAGGTTATCTGATAGAGACACCATTATTTCGGACAGCCTGGACTCAATCATATCGAGACAATCAAGATAATCTGATGATGTTCTTTTTTTCGTAAGCTTCAACATATAAGGCATGACCAGGTTCTTTATATTGGCAATAAGGCTGTCTTCAATTTCCGTGTTATGATCCTGCAGATATTTTAGGATTTCACTCATACCGGCATGGTTTTCTGCGTTGCTGCTTATATATTCATCCAGTTTCCTTGATGCCTGAGCAAGCTGTTTTTCAAGATGTCTGCGTTTTGTGTTTTCATCAAATAAAGACTGTTTAATGCTGGTAAGCTCCTGGAAATGGTCCTCCCTGCTCGCTCCTGTGCTTCCTGCAGACGTGTTTAATGCATCTTTCAGCTGCCTGTGTGTTGTAATGTCTGATATCATTCCCAGTAATCCGCATATCGAACCCATGGCATCTGTGAGCGCGGCCTTATTTATCAAAGCGTATTTTATATCACCGTTATTCGTCTTGACAATGGATTCACATACCCTTGCCCCTCCCGTCTGCAGCAGCTGCTTTTCATTATCACAGATCTGATCGGGAACGTTTTGATCATTCTTGCCTGTTTCTGTCTGTGATGAAATGTCCGGGTCTGAACCTCCAATAAATTTCATAAAGGACTCGTTACAACCCGAATACTTCCCTTCAATGTTTTTATAAAAAACAGGGAGAGGTATCCTGTCAAGAAAAGACTGGATCGGTATCATTGCATCGGCCAGGTCTGCTTTGTCGGCATCCGGCCCGTGAACATTTAGAAAATTACTTATACAAACAGGCGTGCCACTACCGATATATTCATTCAGCTTGATACCCGGTACAGATACAATATTTGTATGAATACATCGGTCTCTGGACATAGTTAACCGTACCGCTATTAATGTTTTGGTTTCTGATTATGAGGAATTAGTATACAACACATCTTACCTTATTATTTACAACATTTCCATTCAATTAGCAACTGCATCAACTGAGTATATGTTCATTTCAGGGTGGCAGAAACGGTCATTGAAAAGAAGTAAATAAAATACCATACCAAACCGGCTATTCATTACGTATGTCACAGAGTATAACATATCGGGGATTATGCCATAATAATAATGGAATTCCTGACATGACACACTTAATGTAGTAATTTCAGCAAAGCCTCTTGTATATCGCACTTTTCCATGTTATAACTATTCTAATGAGAAAACCAAGGGCCATAATTTATGATGATGAGATTATCCTGTTACATTTATTTAAGCGATGGATGGTACAAAGGGGATATGAAGTCCATACATTTAAGGAACCTGCTGTCTGTCCGTTTCATGAAATGCATTCTGATAGATGTACTCAGGAGCACAA
>CAMYJJ010000320.1 GCA_947258735.1 Thermodesulfovibrionia bacterium
GCCATGCCCAGGAAGTCGATGTCTCAGAGATTCTTCATGACCTGGGCGGCGGCGGTCACTCCCAGGCTTCATCTGCTGTTGTGAGGGACATGTCACTTGAAGAAACTGCAAACAAACTGCTTGTACTCCTGCAGGAAAAAGTACACCCCACTAAAACAGCAAAAGACATCATGACCAGTCCGGTAAAAACCATCCGCTGGAATAATTCGCTAAAAACCGCTGAAAAGACGATGACACAATATAGTGTCAATGTACTGCCCGTGATAAAAAATGAACACCTGTATGGACTGATCTCAAGAGAAGTAGTGGAAAAAGCGCTGTTCCACGGATTCAGCAAAAGCAAAGTATCCGAGTTTTGCACCACCGACGTTTCACTGGTCAATACAGCTACCTCTATCAGTACTATTGAATTAATGATGATAGAACAGAACCAGAGGTTCCTGCCTGTAGTGGTGGAAAACAGAATCGTGGGCGCCATTACAAGAACGGATTTATTACGGTCTCTATATGAAAGCCTTCTGAAGAAAAGCAGGATCCGATCTCATGAGAAACTGAGCGAAAAACCATCAGTAAGTAAATATCTGTCATCAAGTATAAAATCAAAATTTCCGAAAGAAATCGTAGACCTCCTCAGACTGTGCGGCACTGTTGCCAAAGATCTCGGCTATTCCGCATACCTGGTGGGAGGATCTGTCAGAGACCTGATCCTGGGAGAAACCAATCTAGATATAGATATTGTCATAGAAGGAGACGGGATAGCCTTTGCCCGGAAACTGGGGGGAACGCTCGGTGTCAGGGTCAGAAGCCACAAAAAGTTCGGTACTGCAGTTGTAATAACTGACTTTCTGAAGTTTGACGTTGCATCTGCCAGGACCGAATACTATGAGTCACCTGCTGCCCTGCCCAAGGTCGAAATGTCTTCCATAAAAAAAGACCTGTACAGGAGGGACTTTACCATAAATACAATGGCGTTAAAACTTGATCCGGTCCATTTCGGGCAGTTACTTGATTTCTTCGGCGGACAGAGGGACGTAAAGGAGAAAACCATCAGGATACTCCATAATTTGAGCTTTATTGAAGATCCAACCAGGGCGTTCAGGGCCATCAGGTTTTCTGAGCGGTTCGATTTTAAAATAAGCAAACACGCTGCTAACCTGATTAAAACAGCCGTCAGGATGAAACTCTTTGACAAACTCTCCGGCGCCCGCATGTATGACGAACTCGTCCTGCTGTTAAAGGAAACCGAGCCTAAAAAGGCAATCAAAAGACTGGCAGAATTTGATCTCCTTAAATTCATACACCCTGATCTGACGGTCACCAGGTCGCTTGAAAAAACATTTGGTGCGATCCAGGAAACGGTCTCATGGTTCAACCTTCTCTTTATTGAAGAGGAACTGAACCTGGCACATCTTTTTCTCATGGCCCTTCTTGATGAACTGAATCCTGACCAGCAGAAGGAGGCCCTTCAGAGACTGTATGTTCCTCCTTCTGCAAGAGAAGAGATCATCACCGGCATTGAGGAAGCCAGACACACACTGGTACATTTGCACAGGGCAGGACGCAGTAAAATGTATCAGGCACTTCATCCTCTCAATATTCAGACCATCCTTTTTACAATGGCTGCATCAAGGGACACGGAGCAGAAAAAATCAGTATCACTGTATCTGACTACCTTAAGACATATCAGCCCTGAACTCACCGGGAGGGACCTTCAGTCCATGGGATACGCACCCGGACCACAGTTCAAAAGAATTCTCACATCAATTCTTGAAGCGAAACTGGAAGAAAAAATCCAGGACAGAGAAGATGAGATAGCGTTTGTAAGGAGTCATTTTCCTATTATTTAATAAACTGTCCTGAGCCGGGGTCACATGAGTCTTATACCGGCATAATAGCAGCAGAGCTCGTTATTCAGGTCATTGATAAACGACCTTTCTTTCCCATCCATAAACAGGATGCGTACAAAACAGAACCCTCCGGACAGGTGTGAATGCTTCTCCTCCACCACCTCTCCGCTCCCCCAGGATGAATAATGAAGGTGATTGACACGGTCACCGACCTTGAGATACAGTCTCTTGCCCATGATTAATTATAAAATAAACACACATCCCTTCAAACCTGTTCAAACAAGGTGTCAACATGTTATATTAATGATTGCAGTTTAATTATATATCAAGTTCATGACTGCCGGGCTCCTGGTTGTAAAATCATAGATGGTATGTTATAAAACAGTCAATGCATTTTTACTTTGTCATAAGGAGATACCTAAATGAATAAAATAATAAAAATTGTTCTGCTATTCATGCTTTCTTTCGCCTTTCTTATGGGCTGCTCCCAGGAAACAAAATCAGACAGTCCGGTTCTGGCGAAGGTTGGCAAGGCAGTGATAAATCAGGACGATTATATGAGAGAGATCGGCCGGGTGCCTGAATGGGCAAGGACCAATTTTAAAGACCTGGACGGCAAAAGCAAGTTCCTCGATGAGTTGATCAAAAAAGAACTGGTCTATCAGCATGCCAAAAAAATGCGCCTTGATAATGACAAGGAATACAGGGACAAAGTTGAGGAGTTTGAAAAGATGACCCTTGTCACCATGCTCCTTAAAAAAGAGATCGAAGGCAAATTGTCGCTTGAAGATGCCATGGTAAAGGAGTTTTATGAAAAAAACTCAGACAAATTCAGGATAGGCACAGAAATAAAAGCAAGCCATATTCTGGTAAAGACGGAAGCTGAAGCAGAGGACATTTCATCCAAACTGAAAGAGGGATCAAAATTTGCTGATCTTGCAAAGGCCTTCTCCATTGACAAGGCCTCGGGAGCAAAAGGGGGAGACCTCGGTTATTTCGGCAGAGGAAAAATGGTGCCTGAGTTCGAGCGTGCCGCCCTGAGTCTGAAGCCCGGGGAAATGAGTGATCCGGTCAGCACACGTTTTGGATTTCATATAATCAGACTGGATGACATAAAGGAAGGCAAGCTGGCAAGCTTTGAACAGTCTGCAGAGTCAATCAAGAGACAGCTTGCTGCTGAAAGACAGAGGACAATGTTTGACGCTTTTGTCAAAGACCTCGAATCCAGTATAGAAACATCCAGAGACATTGAAGCCCTTTCAACGATCTCGCTTCCGTGGGACCAGACTGCAGAGGCAGTGCCTCAGCCCCAGTCCGAAGAGATAAAGTAATTTTTTCATCCTTACACGATATGAACCCGCGTTCATAATGAACGCGGGCTTTATAGTTTCAGATTCCCTACAGGAATAACATCAGGAAACAGCCTGTACTGAATCATGCATATTGGACAGCAGGACCAGAAATGGCCCTGCTTTTTTTATTGACTTTTATGGATAATTCATCAATACTTACTTGCATGAAGAATAAGGCTAAAGTTTATCTTTATCTCTGCCGTACGTACATATTAATAGCAT
>CAMYJJ010000321.1 GCA_947258735.1 Thermodesulfovibrionia bacterium
ACCTGCTTTACAGTGACCTTGACCTTGCATTAAGGAGCGTAAGAGACCTGCTTAGTCATGACATTGACAAGCTTATAATCGATTCAAAAGATGAATATCAAAAAGTCCTTGATTTTGTTAATACCTTTTTTCCCAAACTGAATGACAAGATAGAATTCTATGAAGGCACGGAACCCATTTTTGATGCAGACGGCCTGGAACTTGAGATCCCAAAGGCGCTGGGTAAAAGGGTCTGGCTCAAGTCCGGTGGGTATATTGTCATTGATCAGACAGAGGCATTGATATCCATAGATGTGAATACCGGCAAATTTGTCGGTAAGGCATCGCTTGAAGACACGATATTCAAAACGAACATAGAAGCGGTAAAGGAGATTGCATACCAGATCCGGTTAAGAAACCTCGGCGGCATCATCATTATCGACTTTATTGATATGGAAAAGGAAGAAAACAGGCAGAAACTGTTCTCTGTATTTCAGGAAGCCATGTGCAAGGACCGGGCCAAGTGTACCATTCTGGAGGTATCTGAACTCGGCCTCATTCAGATGACCAGGAAAAGGGTCAGGGAGAGTCTTGAGCGGATTCTGTGCGAACCCTGCTCCTATTGCGAAGGCAAGGGTTACATAAAATCTCCCACTACGGTCTGTTATGAAATTTTTATGGAGTTAAGAAGGATCGGCCTGACGCAGAAAAAAGCCAAGATCCTGATATCAGCCAACCCCCAGGTGGCAGATTTGATTTATGACGATGAGCGTGAGGGGATCGAGGCAATCGAGAAAGAAAACGGCTTTAAGATCATCGTCAAGGCTGACAAGAACTTTCACCAGGAATATTACGAAGTAGCAACGTTATAAAACAGTTCCAACGTTCAAGCGGCTTGAACCGTTTGAACAGTTCAAGCCTTTTGAATTAATGACCACCGACGAAAAATTTACTACTCTTAAAAACAGACTGAAGCAGATGGACAGGGTGATTATCGCCTTTTCCGGCGGAGTTGACAGCACCTTTCTCGTAAAGACAGCATCAATGTCAGGGTTAAGCAAAGTTCTTGCTGTTACAGGGGTTTCAGCCAGTCTGTCAAAGGAGGAAAGTGCATTTGCACAAAAGATGGCTGAGATGTTTGCTGTTGCCTTCAGGACGATTACCACTGATGAACTTGAAAACACCAACTATACAGACAATTCTTCAGACAGATGTTACTACTGTAAAAAAGACCTGTTTGTGAAACTGAAAGAAATGGCTTCCGGAGAGAATATCCCCTATGTTCTTGACGGAACAAATGCTGATGATGCCGGCGACTGGCGGCCCGGAAGCCGGGCAGCAAGAGAAGAAGGTGTAGAGAGTCCACTGCTTGAGATAGGCTTTTCCAAACAGGAGATCAGGGACATATCCAAAGCGCTTGACCTTCCTACCTGGAACAAGCCTGCCACCCCATGCCTTTCCTCGCGATTCCCTTATGGACAAAAGATAACAGTTGAAGCATTGGGCAGGGTTGAAAAGGCAGAGGCGTTTATCAAAGAGTTTGGAGTTAAGGAGTTAAGGGTGAGAAACCACTCAGAGGTGGCAAGGATAGAGATTCTTCCTGAAGATATCCCAAAGATTATGAATGGGTCTGTCAGGGATGAGATCAATAATTACCTTAAGTCCATTGGGTTCAGATATGTGACAATCGATCTTCAGGGTTTCAGAAGCGGCAGTGCCAATGAAGGGCTCGGAAAAACAGACTAGAATATTGTGTTTCATCTTGAATCCTAAACAAACAGAACAATATACGTATCTGAAGGAATGAGAGTGTCAGCTTAGACCTGCCTCGTACTGTATGATGTATAGTAAATAATGTCTGAAAATAAAAAGATAGACAACAATATTTACTATTCAATTATCATTATTCTCTTTGTATTTCTTTTTTTTTCTTTTCAATATATATTCAGGCAATTTGATGACAACAGGCTGACAAGCTGGCACTGGGCATTTTCGGGTGTTGATGTATCGTTTATTTTCCTTATCCTGTCAGTGGGGATAGTTGTTGCCTTTTGCATATCAAAACTATCTCTCCTTGAGAACCACCCAATGACCAGTTTGATGCTCCTCTCTTTTTTGCTCTGCCTTCCATTCTGGAAAGAGCCGGAACTCGTTGTTGATGCATCAAGGTATTTTACGCAGGCCAAATATCTTCAGGAGTACGGCATTATCTATTTTCTCAGGGAATGGGGAAGGAATGTACATGCCTGGACGGATCTGCCGCTTATACCATTTATATTTGGGATGGCATTTAAATTTTTTGGCGAAAGCAGAGTTATTATTCAGATTATTACAACAGCTTTTTTTGCATCAACGGTTGTATCGACCTGTCTGATCGGAAAGGTCTTATGGAATAAAGATGTCGGCTTTTCCGGCGGTCTGCTCCTGCTCGGGATTCCCTACCTGTTCACACAGGTCCCTCTCATGCTTGTCGATATAACAACTATGGCAATTCTTACATTCTCAATATATGCATTTCTTCAGGCGCTGACAAAAGGGGGACTATGGGTGTTTACTTCTGCCATTTTCATTGTTCTAGCCCTGCTTTCAAAGTATTCAACCTGGATGATGCTGTCAGTACTGGTGGTGATATTTGTGGTGTATTTATTTCAGAAAACAGAAAACAGAATACAGAGTGCAGACGGACAGCTCACAACAGATGACGGAATCCGTAATCCGGAATCCGGGTTCCGGATCAGCTGTCAACGTGGACTAACGGTTGCAGTCATTACCTTACTGCTGGGCGGAGTTGTTTTTTTACTTAAGAGAGACCTTATCCTCGACCAGATTGCACTCCTTATGACGTATCAGAAACCGGCATTAAAAGGCTGGAGCGAAAGCATTGTGTCAACCTTCTTTTTTCAGACCCATCCCTTTATAACGCTGGCTGCTCTCTTCTCGGTTTACCTTGCACTGAAGAACAGGGACCTGAGGTATGTCATTATTCTCTGGCTTGTGCTTCTCATAATGCTCCTGCAGATAAAAAGGATCCGCTATATCGTGCCCATATTCCCTATGGTTGCCCTCATGGCTGCCTATGGGCTGCAGGTCATAAAGAAAATTGAACTAAGAAAACTTGTTATGTATTCGGCCGTATCTTCAACAATGACGGTTGCGCTGTTTGTGTACCTCCCCTTTCTGCAGAACATGGGAGCCGCAAATTTCATGAGTGCAGGCAGTTACCTGAACTCGCTTCATGCTTCTGCTGTCACTGTTGAGACGATTCCTTCAGCATTATCGGCAATGAATCCTGCTGTATCTGTTCCGATCCTGGATTTGTTCACAGAAAAAAAAATCTATTATGATTATCGGAAGACAGATCCCCCGGATAATGTGAAGATGTCACCGCTGAGATTTACCTGGACCTATGAAAACCCTGCATATTATGATGATTCCCTCA
>CAMYJJ010000322.1 GCA_947258735.1 Thermodesulfovibrionia bacterium
TAAATCGCTGGTCATATCTCAAAGGTTCCTGCTTACTCAAAAAATGAATGAATCAGTGCAAAGGCCAATTCCCTCTATCACCCTGTATTATATAACAAATACCATCGCTGTGGCGTGCGCGCAAAAAATTCATCCTCTCTTCACCAATTTGTAACGCTATTGTAACATTCCCTCTCTATAATATAATCAGCCTGAACCATTAAAAGGAAAGTATAAAGAATTGAACAGTAAACGTAAAACATTGAACTCAAGGAGGTTCACGAACATGAAAAAAACCATTGGAGTGGCAGTATGTAAAGTTTTCGCTGCAGCAATTTTGTTGCTGCCGGCATTCGGCACGTCGAGTGATGCAGCCGGACGTGATTACATCAGTATTGTTGGTTCTTCAACAGTCTATCCTTTTGCAACCGTTGTTGCGGAACAGTTCGGAAGGACGTCAAAATTTAAAACCCCGAAAATCGAAGCAACAGGGTCCGGAGGAGGGTTAAAGCTCTTCTGCTCCGGTATTGGGACACACCACCCTGACATTACCAATTCATCCAGGCGTATCAAGAAATCTGAAGTAGACCTGTGTTCGAAAAACGGGATCAAAGACATAACGGAGATCAAGGTGGGTTATGACGGTATCGTCATTGCTAACTCAACAAAGGCAAAGAGAATGCAGCTCAGTCGCAGGGACCTCTTCCTTGCCCTTGCCAAGGATGTTCCCTCCGGAGTAGGCGAATCTCTTGTCCCTAATCCCAACAGGACATGGAAAGATGTGAATCCCGCGCTGCCTGAAATAAAGATTGAGGTGCTCGGTCCTCCGCCGACATCAGGGACAAGGGACGCCTTTGCCGAGCTGGCCCTCGAAGGAGGCTGCAAAACCTTTGAATGGATCGGTGCCATGAAGAAAAAAGACAAACAGAAATATAAGGCCATCTGTCATGCGGTACGCGAAGACGGTGGATACATCGAGGCCGGAGAAAATGATGTTCTCATCGTCAGAAAACTCGAAGCCAATCCTGATGCACTGGGCGTCTTTGGCTTTTCCTTCCTCGACCAGAACGAAGACAGGGTGCAGGGCAGCATCGTCGATGGCGTTGAACCCACATTTGAAAACATCGCCGACGGATCCTATCCTGTTTCCAGGCCCCTTTACTTCTATGTGAAGAAGGCCCATGCGAATATGATTCCCGGGATAAAAGAGTATCTTAAAGAATTTACCAGTGAAAAGGCCGGCGGAGATGAAGGCTATCTTGTTGACAAGGGCCTCATCCCCATGCCAGAAGAGGAGAGGGAGAAATTCCGAAAGGACGGCAGGGAGCTAAACAACCTGTCTCTCTAGAATCATCGGGCAGGTTTTTATATATCACATTCGGTTTTCAGGAGTACTGATGGCCGGATTGCAATAATAAAACAGGCTTATGCGATAGATTATCGCTCAGCCTGTTTGCCTTTTCCCTATAACGCATTGTGGATGGCATAGGCTCATGTATAATAGTGATCAAATATGAAATTCATATCCATAATAATAGTCATCACCATACTCTCAGGTTTCGGTTATTACCTCGGTCGCAGCCGCTCTTTCAGGGCTGTAAGCGGGGAAATCCGCAGGCTTCATTCGTTGCCCGGTTTCTACGGAATGTTTGCCGCCCTCTGGTGCGGCCTTCCAGCTCTGCTGATTCTCGTGATATGGACAGCATGCCAGTCATCGCTTATGACGTCCCTTGTCATTTCCTCTCTGCCATCCGAAATTCAGTCTTTACCGAAAGAAGAGTTGTCCCTTGTTATTAACGATATCAGAAACATCGCTGAGGGGATTGTGGCAAGTGACACAATAGATCCTGTCATGAGCAGTGCAGCGGCACATTTCAATAAGCTCCGGGCAACAGGTTTTCTCGCCCTTATCGCGGTCATTGTTTCCACATGCGCAGCAGGTCTCGGCTACAGCCTCAGGCGTATTACCCCTCATATGAGGGCACGGGTCAATGTGGAAAGGACCTTCCAGGTTCTGATGATTTTCTGCTCTACGGTAGCGATATTTTCAACAATCGGCATTGTCCTGTCTGTTCTTTTTGAGGCAATACGCTTTTTTAATGTGATCCCTGCTTCAGATTTTCTCTTCGGTCTTAAGTGGAGTCCCCAGATGGCAATACGGGCAGACCAGGTGGGAGCGTCCGGCTCATTCGGGGTTGTTCCTCTCTTGACAGGTACGCTCATGATCTCGGGGATTGCCATGCTCGTTGCTGTGCCCATTGGGCTGATGTCTGCTATCTATATGTCCGAGTATGCAGCACCGACAGTCCGGACCTTCGTCAAGCCCCTTCTCGAAATTCTCGCGGGCATACCGACCGTTGTGTATGGTTTTTTTGCGGCGTTAACAGTCGCTCCTTTTTTAAGGGACATCGGCAGCAGAGTGGGCATAGATGTTTCTTCAGAAAGCGCCCTCGCTGCCGGACTCGTGATGGGTATTATGATTATCCCTTTTATTTCCTCTCTCTCTGATGATGTAATCAATTCCGTTCCCCAGAGCCTTCGAGACGCATCTCTGGGGGTCGGTGCAACAAATTCAGAGACAGTGATCAGGGTCGTCCTTCCCGCTGCGCTTCCGGGAATAGTGGGAAGCATCCTTCTCGGCGTATCCCGGGCCGTCGGGGAAACAATGATCGTGGTCATGGCTGCAGGTCTGACGGCAAAGTTGACGGCGAATCCCTTTGAGGCGGTCACAACATTTACCGTTCAGATTGTTACTCTCCTGATTGGGGACCAGGAGTTTGACAGCCCCAAAACTCTTGCCGCATTTGCGCTGGGACTTGTCCTTTTCATTATTACTCTCTGCCTTAATGTCATAGCATTATACGTGGTACGGAAATACAGGGAACAGTATGAATAGACAGGAAGTGAACAGTCAGGAAGAGAGGCTGGCCCTTATCAAGTCACGCCTGAAGGGCCGCTATGTCAGGGAGAAAATATTTAAGTCCCTTGGCATTTCCGCAGTACTGCTTGCCCTCTCCATGCTGGCCGTCCTTTTTATAACGATAGTTGGTTCAGGATACACAGCCTTTCAGCAGACCTTTGTCCGTCTTGATATCTCCTTTGATAAGGACGAGATCGACCCTGAAGGTTCAGGTGATCCGGATATCATTTCGCAGGCCAACTATGGAGGCATGGTCAAGGAGTCGTTGCGGCAGATCTTTCCCGATGTGCAAAAGCGTCGTGAAAAGCGGGAGCTCTATTCTCTCGCAAGCTCAGGCGCCTCTTTTCAGCTGCGCGACATGGTAATAGAAACCCCCGGTGTTATAGGAAAAACTCTTCCCGTCTGGGTCCCTGCTGATGATGATGTGGATATGTATATAAAAGGACATATGAAAGGAGACCGTGACGGGTCGGGGAGATTCAGTAATAATAAAGTTTCCTGGATAGAAGAGTTAAGAAA
>CAMYJJ010000323.1 GCA_947258735.1 Thermodesulfovibrionia bacterium
CCGGATGGACCTTGCGCTTGAACTTATGCCGGACAGGGACAGACTGAATGCCCTTGAATCCATGATGATCGGCAAATATATTGTCTCGCCCGGATATTATGTTGTGCCCATTAAGGGTATGATGCCCTGATCACAAACCCCTTAGTGTATTCACGTCCATAATTGCGTATATATGTCATGTCAGACCCGCATGGCTGAATGATAATAATGTGAAGACATGAATCAAACTATCTAGAGTAGTTGTATAAATTGCCTTTTTTTATTCTTGTCATGCCCGAAGTCTTTAGTCGGGCATCCAGAACCGATTAAAATAACTGGATTCCAGCTTAAGGACTGCCGGAATGACAGGCAGATACATTGAGTTTATACACAGACTATATCTACCATTGTGAATAATGCGTGTTAAAAAGGGATAGAGAGATTTAATGCAGTTGACCTGTTATTCACAGTAAAGTAAGGGATAATCCTGTCCTGCCCTGAATAAATTCTATATGCATTAATCATTGTTTTTGCCAGTGCTATTGAAAAAAGCTCGTCCTTGCCAAGACCTGTTTCTTTTGACACGGTAACAGGGTCAAAACTGGAGTGACCTTCAGTTATATAAAACGCATAAAAACAGTACCAGAGAAAATCAGTTCCGCTAAAGAGCATCAGCGATGTATTAAAAAATGTAGGGCTGTTTCTGTAGCTCTTCAGGGCATGTTCAAATGTCAGGTCGGCAAAAAATTCTCCGCCCATGGTATAGGACAGCTTTGATTCGGGATCTATTTTATTCACGGAACTCATGCCAAGAAAAAACTGCCCACCCTGTTTATTGAAGAAATTGACGGTGTTTCCCCTTGCCCCTACGAGGTCACCGATTATGGCATGACCGAATTCATGGGCAGCCAGATTGGTAAGAAAGGCAGTCCCCATGGTCAACAGGTCAGAAAAACCGGAAGGGGGATCAAATACAGATGATTTAAAAGATGTATCAGCCCGGCCGAAGTAGGGTGTGATACGAATATTGCTGATTAATTGCTGCGGCGTGATATACCCGGCCCTGAATTCTGATGTGAGCGCACTAAATGAATTGCCCCGGGCAGGATCATCGGGAACATTTTCCAGTGCCGTGAACAGGGCATCCGGTTTGATCTGCCTGAAGGTAAATGAATGCCTTGAGACACCACGGGGACTGGCAGAGATGATCTGTGCATCAGTGTCCGGATATATCAGCTGCACAGGCGGTATCATGGTCTCATGACCAATGGTATCTGAAAAGGCGCGTACAGGCTGGACAAGGGCCAGAACGATTATTGATATAACAAGTGTCTTTTTCATGTATCCATCTCTTTAGATCGGCATTAATACAGCGATCATTTAGAGATGGACGATTATTCTGCAACCCGGTGTTCCTGTGAACTATCAGGACCTGTGGTTTTGTGCTCCGGGGTGCTCATGTTTTACCTTTGTGAAAACACAGTTATATATCTGGCTTATTTACAGCAAGTAAAGTGCCACATATAAAAAGCTTATATTACGGTATGATTGACAATATGATTCAGGATAAGATAGTAGGGAAAAGGGATAGATTGATACATTTTGTCAGTGGGCAGGAATTAATTCAGTTATTTACTGTAGTGCAGGACAGTGGAGAACATTTAATGAAGATACGGTAAGAAGTGTAATCCAATGAGCTTTGTCTAAATAACCTGAATTAGAATAGATATATATTTATGTATTATTGAATTTCTTTCTTTTCTGTCTATACCTTAGAGACATTGTCGCAGCTCCGGTAAGAAAAAGGACAGTGCTGACCGGTTCGGGAGCAGTAGTGATAGGGGCATTACTGAAATTATTGGAAGCGGTGGTTCCGGTAGTATATAATCTATTTCCTATATGGTCATCAAAAAAAGCAGCATATGAAATATCTCCTACCTGCCAATTACTCTTAAAGCTGAATCCTGAAAGAGAAGCTTCTGATGAAATATCTTGAGCCAATTTACGGCTATGGGTCTCCAGAAAAGAAGTCGAGTTTAACCTGCCCCATGAACCTCCCCAGGCCCCTCCCTGTGAAGCATTGCTTATCTTGTACAAACCATCAAAATACAATTGTACACCGTAAAGATACTCACTGCCTGCAGACAGATTTGTAAAAGTATAATCATACTGCCAATATCCGTTGCCGAGGTCAGTTTCATCATACAAAATACTTGCTTTCGCAGATGCATATGCTGCTTGAGAAAACATGATAAACAGAATAACAATCAGTGTTATCAACTTAGTTCTTGTGTTCATAATTTGCCCCTCGCATTTAATTGTTTCTTTGTTAATTCATAAATAATCAAAAAGTGACGATAGTGAAATTACCATGTGCCATGTCTATTGATTGAGAAGCCAGATCATAAATATTTTTTCCGTCTGGATTGAAAATTTTTATACTAAATTCATCCTGCGCTGCATCAATAATGACTGCCTCAAAGGAGTATCCGTTCTGATATGTATCGCTTAATTCCAGAAAGGAGGCATCGGCTTTGACAGTGACTGTTCCTGATGTTAAAGTGATACTGTTTACCGATGTACCTTTAAGCTCCACTCTTTGTTGCTCATCAGTGAAGAAAAATTCTCCCCCGGATGCACTGGCGTTCACGAATTCCAATGAAATACCAAAATTTTCACCATGTGTAATAGTGTGGCCTACTCCATTAATTTCATAAAAATTGAGATCATTATCTCCGTTGCCTGTTGCACTGCCGCAGGCGGATAACAGCAGAAACAGTGAGAGCAGTGCACCTGTTATGGCCGCAGAGACAGGCTGTACGTTTTTCTTTCTGTTGATAGTCATAGTTAATCTCCCTTGATTCTGTGATGGTCAGGTGCTCAGTTTTATGAACTCATGTCCCCATGAAACATGAGCACCGTAGCTGGAATCGCAATAATAATGCCAATCGGGTGAAGATTAAAATAATTTTAAATATCAATGAGTTAGCTTTTTGAAGGGGGCATCATGCTCATGAGTATTGTGCCTGTGGCCTGCGATTGCCTGTCACAGTTATGTGTCGCGTCACAGTCTGTACAGCCAATTACGTATTCTGCTAAGAATGCCGGGTATATCCCAGGAGTGACATGCATAGCTCATTTTGCATATTTCTGCTACAATGCTATGGAATTGCCGTTTCAGAACCTGTAGTTGATTCCATTACATGTCATGATATACAGATGAAACATTCAGACAGGACATATATGCACAGGGTCCTTGAGCTTGCTGCCAGGGCCCGCGGGAAGACAAGTCCCAATCCCATGGTCGGGGCGCTTATTGTGAAGTCAGGGAAGGTCATTGCTGCTGATTACCACAAAAAGGCAGGGGCCCCGCATGCAGAGGCACTGGTTTTAGAAAAAGCAGGGACAGCTGCAAAGGGCGC
>CAMYJJ010000324.1 GCA_947258735.1 Thermodesulfovibrionia bacterium
ATACGAACGAGTTCCCTCATATCTAGCGCGCATGTGTTTAATTTCCCCTTTGCGATCTCACTGTATCCAATGATCCTGTTTTTACTATTCAGACAGACAATATATAACGACTCCTGGGGCCTGTCAGCGATATATTTGAAAACGTTATAGACTTCCCTGGCTGAGAGTGTTTGTATATTGAAGGCTTCTTTTCTTTCTCTTATCAGGACTGTTTCAATCCTGCACATGGATTTGTATTGCATCCAAACATCCTGTCTTTGTGTTTGCGCATAAAAAAAGGACATGCCGGGAAAACCCTGACGCATGTCCAGTTCGTGAATCTACTTTGAGTTAGTTGTTATTTTATGTATTACTTTCTGGAGTGAGATTGAAAACTCAATGGCCTGCAGGATTGGGGGTTCCTGCTTTATTCCTTGGGTAAATATTTTTCCAGATTTAAGGCGCCATGGAAGACTCCGAGGATGTCAATGTTCTCTTCGTCTTTTATGAGGTATGAAATTCGATAATGTCCATATAATAACACTCTTATATGACGGTTTGGCCAATCGCGCAGCTTATATCCAATATTAGGGAAGTCGTTAAGTATTTCCGCTTTTCTATGTATTTCAGCGACAAGTCTCGTTGCAGCATCTTTGTTGTCTTCTGCAATATAATCGAAAATTATTTTAAGCCAGTTTTCAGCTTCCTTCGTCCAATTTATTTTTGCCATGAGGTGATGCGCTTCCCCATCTCTTCATGAGAAATAACATTCCCTTTATCGGAATCTGCCAAACCTCTATCGATCATTTTTGAGAATGCAAGCTCTTTTAATATTTCATCAAAGCTGCTGTCATCTGGTTGTTCCTGAATTACTTTCATCATTATTTCCTTTGCTGTTTGCATTTTATCCTCCATAAATTTTTTATTAACCTATTTTATCATAAACAGGATTCTTGCTTCGGTGAACCATCTTCCCCTATATAAATACAAAAAAGACATGCCGGGTAAGACCCTGATGCATGTCCATTTCGAGTACCTACTTTAAATTAGTTGTTATTTATGTATTACTCAGAGAATCAAGGGAAGCAATCGTTCGTACCGGGAAGGATTCTGTTCCATTTGACGAAATATTGAGGTATCTCCTGAATTGCAGCAGACCTCGAAATAATATATTTTAATTGAAAAATATAACATTCATTCAATTTAACATTCATGCTTGACAAGTAATATGTCCCGTGATACATTTTTTTATACAAATAGTCAGGACAAGAGGGGGATCAGAGTCGGCATATCACACTTGCAGTTACATCTCCATGAATCTTTTGATTATTACTTGTATCAGGTTCTTGCATGGTTAGTATTGTTATTTTACTCACTAAGAATCTTAAGATGTTTTTTTATCCTGTCCTAACGAAAACTACCGAAACCGACAGCTAGACTCCGAGGTAACAGTGGGAGTATGGAGGGGAAGCCATGTATGAGACATTTGGTGCCGTAGTAGATGGAAATACCGTAACCTTCAAGCTCTTCTTCCCTGACAAAGCCGTTAATCCGGCCGAGTACTCCACCGGAGGTCTGCCGAATATCGCAAAGATCCAGATGACCGGCGATTTTCAGAGTAGAACAGGCGGCACAGACTGGGACAACGAAAATGCGCCGGAGATGACGAAAACAGGGCATCTCGCTGGTATCCTTTACACCTATGAAATACCTTCACTCATTGACGGGTATTACGAGTATAAATATTATGTTACCTTCCAGAACGGAGAGACACGGTGGTGTACTGACCCATGCACGAAATACGGTGGCGGAAAGGATGAGAACTCGGCCTTTGTGATCGGCGGACATGATGTTGATGTTCAGCCCATCGCAAACCGCTTACCGCAGAAAGATCTCATTATTTATGAACTGATGCCAGATGATTTCACGGCGGAATTTCGCAATAACGACGCCCCCTTTGACGCCATCAAAAAGAAACTTGATTACCTTCAGGATCTCGGTGTAAATACCATAGAGTTCATGCCGTGGACTGCGTGGCCGGGTAGTGACTTTAACTGGGGATATGAGGTCTTTCAGTTCTTCTCAGTGGAATATCGTTATATCAACGACGACCGTAACCCTCTGGACAAGCTCTACAGGCTCAAGACCTTGATCAATGAAATTCATTCGCGGGATATGCATGTAATCATGGATGGCGTCTTCAATCATGCAAGGGCAGGAGAAGACCCGGGTACCGGATTTGGATACTATTGGCTTTATCAGAACCCCCAGGACTCGCCCTTTATCGGACACTTTGAACAACACGCCTATTTCAAAGACCTCAATTTCGCAAATGCCTGTACTCGACAGTTCATCCTGGACTCATGTAAATACTGGCTTGATGTATACCAGGTTGACGGAATCAGATTTGATTACACTGTTGGATACTACAATAGGGGGAAAACGGAAGGAGTGACCGAACTATGTCATGATGTGCATAACTACTGCGAATCATCGGGGAAGAAGAACGTGAGCCTTATGCTTGAGCACCTTACGGACGAGCGATTTCAGGCGATAACCGATACAAACAAGACCGATGCCACAGGCTGCTGGTACGACAGGCTCATGTATGAATGCCAGTCATATGTTGAGTGGAATTATCTTGACACACGCTTTCCAAGAGCACTTCACACAAGTAAGTACTTTGCCGAGGGGAAAGGCCCAATAACGTATATCGAAAACCACGACCAGGACAGTTTTATCCGAAAGGCCGGCGGGCGTGAGTTGTGGTGGAAAACACAACCCTATGTCATCGCTCTCCTCACCGCACCGGGTACGGTGTTGATTCACAACGGCCAGGAGTTCGGGGAATATTATGAAATGCCAGGCCATGGACCGGGCCGGGTCAAATCCCGTCCGCTTGACTGGAACAACAGTACTGATCATGCTGGCCAGAGTCTTCTGGGCCTCTATAAAACACTAATCTCAATCAGGAAGACCTATCCTTCCCTGCGCTCACCCAATTATTATCCTGATACGTATCTCGACTATCCCAGCATGGGACCCTTCGATGTGTGGGACCGTTATTTTAATGGTGAGGGATACGGAGTGCATGTAGACAAAAAAATAATGATCTTTCACCGCTGGGGCAAGGCAGAAGACGGAAAAACCGAGTGGTTTATTATCGTACTGAACTTTTCACAGTTTGACCAGTACGTTGACATACCGTTCTCACTCAATGGTGCGTGGCGTAATCTGCTCAATGATACTTCCGACGATATCACTCATTACCGACTTTACGATCAACGTATCAATTCAAACTGGGGAAAGATTTACTATAAGAAGGAGCAATAGAGAAGTAGCAGATTTGCAATCCTCTGAAGCCGCATAAATGATCAAAGTGGATTCATTTTTTGTATGGATACTCTAAGGTTAAGGATTT
>CAMYJJ010000325.1 GCA_947258735.1 Thermodesulfovibrionia bacterium
GAGAATAAACCAGATTACTGTACTCAGTTATTACTTTCTTTTTCCTTCATCGTTGCGTTGAATTTTTCTTTATAGGTTATGAGTCGATCTTGCTTTCCTTTTGGAATAACATCAACTATGCCTCCTGAACATAACACTATGATGTTGCAACCTTTTCCATCAGACTACCGCATAGATAAGAAAGATTCCAAACAATAGTACCAATACTCCCGCGATACGCTCATATGATGAAGTAAAACTGAGCGCCCAGGCAATTAGACCTTTGAACCTTGTGCGTCCTATGAGTCCCAATATAATTGCTGCTGAGATTGATAGCCAGCCAATGATCTCCAGGGCTGCCGGGTATTTACGTAAGCTTCCCGAAAAAGTAGACAAGTCATAAATAGAGCTTTCTGGCAAAATAACCGTCAGGAGGTTGTATGAAGAAAACAAGATTTAGTGAGACGCAGATTGTAGCAATTTTGAAGGAAGCAGACAGCGGAATGTTGATCAAGGAGATATGTCGCAAGCATGGGATCAGCGATGCAACGTATTACAACTGGAAATCAAAGTACGGCGGGATGGAGGCATCTGATCTTAAGAAGATGAAAGAGCTTGAACAAGAGCTGAGTAAATTTAAGCGAATGTATGCTGATTTGGCCTATGAAAACCATGCATTAAAGGACTTGATCGAAAAAAAGTTCTAATGCCGTTTGAGAAGCGTGAGTCTGTTGAACATCTGAGAGCAGAACATAGCATGCCGATAAAACGCAGTTGTGAAATAATCGGCATATCCAGGGCGGCCTGGTATAAGCCACCAAAAGGAACAGAGAGCCGGGATGAACCAGTGATTGATACATTGAATGCAATAATCAAGAAGCATGGAAGTTGGGGCTTCTGGAAGTGTTTCAAAGCCATAAGGCGCAAAGGAACGCTCTGGAATCACAAGCGGGTATACAGGGTGTATTGTCTGCTTGGATTAAACCATAAGCGCCGAGGAAAGAAGAGACTTCCCAAAAGAGTGCCGCAGCCGTTACTAGTACCGCAGAGGCCGAATCAGGTTTAGTCAGTGGATTTCATGAGTGATTCGTTATATGAAGGAAAACGATTCAGAACATTTAATGTGTTAGATGATTTTAACAGAGAGGCATTAGCCATAGAGGTAGATACATCGATAACCGGCAAGAGACTGATACGGATATTTGAAAGACTGCGGGACAGCAGAGGGCTACCGGATGAGATGCGCTGTGACAATGGTCCTGAATTTTTAAGTGGTGAATTCGTACGTTGGGCAGAAGCAAACGGCATGAAGATTCAGTACATTCAACCGGGCAAGCCGAATCAGAATGCATATATTGAAAGGTTTAACCGGACATACAGAGATGAGGTGTTAAATCTATATCTGTTCAGGGATTTAGAGGAAGTTAGGGAACAAACATACTGGTGGATGATAAGCTATAATGAGGAACGTCCTCATGATTCACTTGCTGATATGACACCGGAAGAATACATGGAACAATATGCCGAAAACTCTAATTTAGAACTGTCTACTAAATAGGGAAGCTTACGAAATGAAAAACAAAGGAATTGTTCTCAACAGGTCAGGCTTTTGATAATGAATTTCTTGCGTTTGAATATAAAAAATCGAAAGAGTCTGATAATCTTTGACGCATGGTATTTCTTACGTCACTGCATTAAAGGAAACTGGAAAATCATGCATCTCGAAGACGCTCAATAATATTAGTACTTTTTATATGATTCTTATTATTGCGTTTTTATTAAGCAGTTTTTCTTTTCTTCCCGTAACGCCTGAATCCCAATGTTGCCCCTCCAACAATAAAAAGAGTTGCGCTAATTGGTTCAGGAACCATTGTCGTATATCCAGAAGCATTAGAAATACCTCCCTGATGGTCATCAAAGTAAGCATTATACGCAGTGTTGCTTGCCCTGAAATCAATGGTAAACCTGAACCCACTTAAAAAGCTTCCAGCAGTTATATCATAGCTGGAATCAGTTGAAAACGTCATTATAAAGTCTGTTTGATTCCCTCCTTCCCAAGTGGTGCTGTCCCAGCCAGCCGGAAGGGGGACTCCGTTAACAGTTGCTGATTGATTAAAGAGTAAATCTACACTATAAAGGAATTCGCCATTAGTGGAGGTATTATAGAATGAATAGTCATACTGCCATAGCCCGCTTCCTAAATCAGACTCCCTATAAACTAAATTTGCACCTGGGGCAGCAAATCCTCTTGCAGAAATCATAAATATGCTTGCTGTAACAATTGCTAATATTATGACGTTTCTCAGTTTCATATCAGAAATTCCTTATTATTCTTCTTGTATACTAAAATCGCCGCTGCTTATTGGTCTGGTGGTTTTACTGCCTCCCGGTGGGTCTTTGAAGTAAGAAGTGCTGTCAGGATTGAGAATTACTATGCCTATTTCATCAGCATTGATGTCATTGTCTACAACTGTTACTGTAAAGTCACAACTGATACAATCTGCACCATTTGCCATTGTTGCATCACCTATCCCTGTAATCGTTGCAGTATTTCCTGCAACGATAAGATCCGTGATTGATGTGCCTATAAAATGCAATCTTTGCAGCGTATAATAATACTCACTCTGGCTTGTTTCCAGCGATGCGCTCACATTTAGCGATAAGGTGGCTGTAAAGCCAGGTTCAGGGTAATTGCTGCCAGAACCGGAAACTCTCCGGGCGGGAAATAATATAAAGTCCCTGATTGTAACTGTTCCATCACTGATTGTCAGATTGCCGTTAATTGAAGACATCCCCGAATTATTATCAGTATATTCACAGTTATATCCGCCTTCAAGAGTTATTGAAATATTACGGTCAATGTTAAGGTCCTCTGTAAACACTTCGGCACGGCTCAGGATGGTTTCGTTTTCTCCCGTTGCATCATAAGCTTCCTGAAGTGTGGGGTAGTAATCAGTGGAATTTGCGACAGAGGAAGAATAAACAGTAATTCCCTCGGATGTGGTCGTTGATGAAATACCGCTTTGGACTGTTACAACACAGACCGGATTGCATGTACTGTTAACCCAGCTACCGGCTATACAGGTGATGGTTCCGATTTGCCCTGAACAAAGACCTTCACTGCACGTAAGTTCATTTATAAGATTCTCATCAGTAGACCCATCGCAGTTATTGTCAATATTGTCACATACCTCTGCTGTAGCACCTTCCAGTGGGTCACATGTATCATTAACCCAACTGCCGGCTATGCATGTCTCTATTCCTGTATTGCCAGAACATTGTCCCAGGCCACAATTCGTTGATTGAAATAGATTATCGTCAATACTCCCATTACAATCATTGTCCACTCCATCACATACTTCGTCTTCTTCCCCTGTATTATCAGTACAGCTCTGCACTCCTCCGCTGCACTC
>CAMYJJ010000326.1 GCA_947258735.1 Thermodesulfovibrionia bacterium
GATGGCACGTACCGATACTGGGATGAGAGGGGAATGCCTACAGGTTTTGAAAACGGCAGGGCTGTTCAATGGGTCGGTTCTGTCACGGACATTACCGACCGTAAAGAGGCGGAGAAAAAGGTGCGGGATACCGGAGAGCGTCTCCGCAATATCTACGCGGTAGCACCCTTAGCCATAGTGATATGGGACCGCAATTGCTGTATAACAGGCTGGAACTTGTCCGCTGAAAAGACCTTTGGCTGGATCCGTGAGGAAGTGTTGGGCAGGAATTTCTTTGACTTTATCCTGCCTGAAGATGCAAAGCCCTCTGTCAGGTCCGTTGTAGACTCACTACTGAAAGGAGATCTGCCAAGCCACTCCATTAATGAAAACATAACGAAAAACGGCGATACTATTCAGTGTGAGTGGAATAACGCGATCATACGGGGCAAGGAGGGAACAATAGAGGGTGTTATTTCAATAGGGCTGGACATAACCGAGCGCAGACAGGCTGAAGACAGTCTTCGTGTCAGCGAAGAAAAATACAGGAAACTGTCACAGGAGTTCAATACACTCCTTGATGCCATACCGGACAGCTTAATCCTCCTATCACCTGACTTGAAAATCCTCTGGACGAATAAGGCGTTTGATGCCAGAGAGGGAAAGAGAGTTTCCCAGAGAAGGGATGGTTCATATTCGCTGATATGTTGTGGCTTCACTGTTCCCTGTAAGGGCTGTCCCGTGCTTAAATCATTCAAGTCGGCAAAAGGTGAAACTGCCCGAATAACTGATGCTGATGGAAATATTATTGACAAACGTACTTTTCCCATATTTGACGGGATGTAACGGATCTGGTTGCGATGGAGGAGGAGGCAAAACGTGTTCAGACACGATTAATTCATGCCAATAAAATGACTTCCCTCGGCATGCTTGTCTCGGGGGTTGCCCATGAGATTAATAATCCGAACAGTTATATTATGTCGAATGTCGAGGTTTTCAGTAAAATCT
This sequence comes from Thermodesulfovibrionia bacterium, assembly GCA_947258735.1. The sequence continues at coordinate 988 of CAMYJJ010000326.1, forward strand.
GGAAAGATGCAGCTGAATTTCTCAAAAAGGCCGAACTTGACAGAAAAGAGACACGCATTGGGGGAATTCCCTTTGACAGATTGCTCAGCCTTGCTCCCCAGCTGCTGGACGGGATCCATGACGGTTCTGTCAGGATCAACAGTATAGTGGAAAGTTTGAGAAATTTTTCAGTACCTGACAGGTCTGGCCTGGACGGTAAAGTCGATATAAACGCTGTTATGTTATCAGCGAGTTCAATCCTCGAAAATCAGATTAAGAAGTGTACGCACCATTTCTATGTCCAGTGCGCTGTTCATATCCCGCCGGTTTTGGGGAGCAGACAACAGGTGGAACAGGTTATTATAAATCTTATAATGAACGCGCTTCAGTCTTTGCCCGATAACACGTCAGGAGTATGGGTAACGTCATCCCACAACACGAACGACAATGCGGTTGAAATTAACGTGACTGATGAGGGAGCCGGAATGACTGAAGAGGTTCTTCAGAAAGTCACAGAGCCTTTTTTTACTACAAATGCAGACAGGGGTGGCACAGGACTGGGCCTCTCAATATCATACACAATCATAAGAGACCATAAAGGTACATTGTCTTTTGCATCGGAAGAAGGAAGAGGAACGACTGTCACGGTGTCTCTCCCGGTTTATTCCAAAGAGGTTTTGACGAATGAAATTCCCTGAAGCCCCAATTATCCTTGTAGATGACGAGCAGCAGATCCTGATCAGCTACGAAGCGATGCTCTGTTCAGAAGGGATTGATCATATTATTTCTGTGAATGACAGCAGAAATGTCCTGCCCCTGCTGTCAAGTCAGGAGGCTTCGCTCGTTATTCTTGACCTGAACATGCCTTATATGTCGGGTATTGAACTGCTTGATAAAATCCATCATGAATTCAGCCATGTCGCTGTTATTATTGTGACTGCCCTGAATGATCTGGACAATGCGGTTGAGTGCATGAAAAAGGGGGCTGTTGACTACATTGTCAAACCTGTTGAACAGAGCCGGTTTATTATCAGTGTAAAAAAATCACTGGAAATAAGTGAGCTGCGCTCAGAAGTAACAGGATTAAAAAAACATTTAAGCGCACTGAAGCATCAGCTGCTGAGCGACACCCTGGAACATGAGTCTGCCTTTGCTTCCTACCTTACAAGGAGCAGGAAGATGCGGTCTCTCTTTCATTATATGGAAGCTGTTGCCCGATCTGACGAACCGGTATTAATTATGGGGGAAACCGGGACAGGGAAGGAACTGCTCTCACGGGCTGTTCACGATATCAGCGGAGTTGCGGGCGCTTTTGTGGCGGTCAATGTTGCGGGACTGGATGACACCATGTTTTCCGATACATTGTTTGGACATACAAAAGGGGCGTTCACAGGGGCTGATTCAACGCGCGAAGGCCTTATTGTCAAGGCAGCAGGAGGTACCCTCTTTCTTGATGAAATCGGTGACCTGAATGAAATGTCCCAGATCAAACTGCTCCGGCTATTAGAGGAAGGTGTTCCCAACAAGAGCGGTGCGCGGATTGTTGCCTGCACAAACAGGGACCTTCATAAGAGAATATCAGCCGGACAATTCCGGGAGGACCTTTATTATCGTCTCGCGGCCGTGCAGGTGCTGGTTCCTCCACTCCGTGAGCGGACTGAAGATATCCCGCTCCTCCTTGATGCCTTTCTTGAGCTTTCCGCGGATACGCTGAAGAAGAAAAAACCAACGCCTCCTCATGAACTGAGCACCCTGCTTTCTACGTACTATTTCCCGGGAAATATCCGTGAACTAAAGGCGATGGTTTTTGATGCTGTTGCACGGCACAAGGGCGGGGTCCTCTCTCTTGATAACTTCAAACAGTTCATCATGGACAAGGGCGATCATATCCAACCCGGATATTCTTCTGCCGGGGGCGAGTCAGGCTCTTTGATAAACCTTTCAAAAGGGTTCCCCACGATCAAGGAGGTTATAGACTCTCTGGTTTCTAAGGCACTGGAGCGGGCAAAGGGAAATCAGGGGATAGCTGCTTCTCTTCTGGGGATAACCCGTCAGGCATTAAACAGGCGGCTAACAAAAAAGGAATAACCCTGACTCATTTAAAGGGGTGAATCAATTTTTTCTCTTTCTTTATTTCGATACACTATTATTATTGTTATTATTTAATGAGATAGCTCTTTTTTCTCCTCTCTCCTGCAGCTTTTGTTGCACCCTTTTTGGATTTTAGCATATGATCTATCTTTCTCATAAGATATAAATTTTAAATGTTTTTCAGAGAAGGTGCTCAGTTATTACACAGACGGCACAGCTCTTGCTTTATTTACACGATATTACGTGACTGAGATGCTCAAATGTTACGTATCAGACAATAAAAAATTCAAGCTCTCATACATGTACAGGGCTCATGGGTGGAGAGAGT